>CAITYM010000051.1 GCA_903896615.1 uncultured Burkholderiales bacterium | reverse complement strand
ATGGGCAGCGTTGCTTCACCCCTTGGATGGATGAAACAAATATCATAACCAGCCGCGCCCTTTCGAATACCACCAGGTGCAAACCGAACACCTTGGGCGCTTAACCAGTCATAAGCTGCCTGCAGGTTATCAATCCACAATCCCACATGATTTAGAGGGGTGGCGTGGACTGCAGGTTTTTTAAGGATATCAATGGGCTGCATTAAATCGACCTCAACCGCGTGGGCACCAACTCCAATGGTCAAAATATCTTCATCAACATTTTCTCGTTCACTCGCAAAAGTACCCGTCACGGTAATTCCGAGCATATCAACCCATAACTTCTTTAGCTCATTTTTATCAGTCCCACCGATTGCGATTTGCTGAATGCCGAGTACTTTGAAAGGACGATGACTCATTTATTTTTCCTAAAACCATTTATTACTTCAATTAGATTCAAAACACCAACAGCAGCTTTACTGTTTCTCGAACTCAATGATTAACTGATCTACAGTCAAAGACTCGCCCTTCTTGGCAAGGACGCTTTTAACCACCCCGGTCTGAGCAGCAACGATCACGTTCTCCATCTTCATCGCCTCAATCACTGCGACACGCTCCCCCATTTGGACCTTCTGACCCGCAGTGACTAGCACATCGGCGAGAAGGCCTGGCATGGGTGAGAGAACAAAGCGAGAGAGGTCTGGGGGCGCTTTAAAGGGCATTAACTTATATAGATTGGCAGTATGTGGGGAAACCACGAGCGCATTCAATGAGCGCCCGCCGTGAGTGACCTCTAGCGCCAATGGATTTTTGTCTGATCCACGGTCGACCTGCGCAGTAAAGGGTTGCCCGTTTACAGTACCCACAATACGGATATCGTTTAGCCGTGAATTGCTCTCTATTGCATAGTTCTTGCCGTTGATCTTTATTACTGCTAACCCGTTACGGTCCATGAACTCATCAACATGGACGTGTGTATGGTGATGATCCCCTGTGCTTGAGAGTTCAATTACCACGTATTCCTCATCAACTTTGACGTCGTACCCAGGTAACTGCCCAGTCATGTTGGAGGCCCGCTCCCGGGACTTGCGACGAACAAAGGCTGCCAATGCTATTAAAAAGTCAGGATCAGCGTGTTCACAACTCTCCCTACCAAAGCCTTTTGGATAGTGCTCTGCAATAAAGCCCGTGTTAAATTTGCCCGCCATAAAATCAGGGTGGGCCAGCAACGCGGATTGGAACGCGATGTTTGAGCTTACACCGCGGATCACAAACCCATTGAGCGCCTCACGCATCTTGGCAATGGCGTCCTTGCGGTCTGCGCCGTGCACAATAAGTTTAGCAATCATAGAGTCATAGTGCATGGGTATCTCACCACCCTCAGAAACACCCGTATCCACACGAACACCGTTTAGGCGCTCGGTATCGCCTTGGAACATCGTGACAGGAGGAGGCTCAAAACGGACCAATCGCCCTGTTGAAGGTAAGAAGTTACGCAACGGATCTTCTGCATTGATTCTGCATTCAATCGCCCATCCGTTTCTTTTGACATCAGATTGTTTGAGTTTTAAGTGTTCACCAAATGCGATACGGATCATCCACTCAACCAAGTCAAGTCCTGTAATACACTCAGTAACGGGGTGTTCAACTTGAAGACGAGTGTTCATCTCAAGAAAGTAAAAGCTTTGATCCCGTCCAACTACAAATTCCACAGTGCCAGCACTTTTGTAGTTAACGGCCTTGGCAAGCGCTACGGCTTGTTCACCCATTTTGATTCGGGTTTGCTCGCTGATAAAGGGTGAAGGGGCCTCCTCAATCACTTTTTGGTGACGACGCTGAATCGAGCACTCACGCTCATTTAAGTAAATGACGTGGCCGTGCGAGTCACCTAGTACTTGAATTTCAATGTGGCGCGGTTCTTCAACGAATTTCTCAATGAAGACCCTGTCATCTCCAAAACTATTTTTTGCCTCATTGGTACAAGAAGTAAACCCCTCTAACGCTTCCCTATCGTTGTAAGCAACACGCAAGCCTTTCCCCCCACCTCCAGCTGAAGCTTTGATCATCACAGGGTATCCAATACCTTTTGCAATTTCTACGGCCTTTTCTGCGGATGCAATGGCCTCATTAACGCCGGGAATAGTGTTCACGCCCGCTTTAGTAGCTAATTTCTTAGAGGCAATTTTGTCACCCATCGCAGCTATAGACTCTGAGCGGGGTCCAATAAAGGAAATACCTTCGTCCTCACACCTTTTTGCAAAAGCTTCGTTCTCACTTAAAAAGCCGTAACCAGGGTGGACCGCCTGTGCGCCAGTTGCTTTACAAGCCGCAATTATTTTGTCTGCAACGAGGTAAGAATCCCTGGAGGCAGCAGGTCCTATTAGGACGGATTCATCGGCCAGTTGAACATGCCTTGCGTCCTTGTCAGCCTCTGAGTAGACGGCAACAGTTTTGATGCCCATTTTTTTAGCTGTTGCAATGACGCGGCAGGCAATTTCACCGCGGTTGGCTATTAATATTTTTTTAAACATAGTCTTTTAAAATCAAATGTAGTTTTAGAGTGTTCGAACTTGAGTAGAACCATATTTGGGGGGCTACCAAGAGTACTGAATCAAATTAAAGGGGAATGTTGCCGTGCTTGCGCCATGGGTTGTCTAACTTCTTTCCTTTGAGCATTACAAGCGATCTACATATTCGCTTTCTTGTTTCATGCGGCAAAATTACATCATCAATAAAGCCTCTAGCTCCGGCTACAAATGGATTGGCAAATCTGGCCTTGTATTCAGCCTCTTTTGCACTGAGTTTCTCAGGATCACCTTTATCCTCTCTGAAGATAATTTCAACTGCACCCTTTGCACCCATCACAGCAATTTCTGCATTCGGCCATGCGAAATTAACGTCCCCCCTCAAATGCTTGGAGGCCATCACATCGTAAGCACCGCCGTAAGCCTTTCGTGTGATCACTGTAATTTTCGGTACCGTGCACTCAGCGTAAGCATAAAGTAATTTAGCACCGTGTTTGATGATCCCCCCGTACTCCTGGGAAGTACCAGGCATAAAGCCGGGGACATCAACAAAGGTGATTACGGGGATATTAAATGCATCACAAAAGCGGACAAAGCGCGCCGCTTTGATACTACTTTTAATGTCCAAACATCCAGCCAAGACCATGGGTTGATTGGCCACGATTCCAATTGACTGTCCAGCCATACGAGCAAAACCAACGATGATGTTTTTAGCGTATTCGGGTTGTATCTCAAAGAAGTCCCCATCATCTACGGTTTTGAGGATCAACTCCTTCATGTCATATGGCTTGTTTGGATTCTCAGGCACAAGCGTGTCCAAACTAAGATCCATTCGGTCCTTTGGATCCCCACTATTCCTAACGGGTGGAGTATCCTTGTTATTCAAAGGCAAATAGTTATAAAGTCGCCTTAGCATCAGTAACGCTTCAATGTCATTATCAAATGCTCTATCCGCGACTCCGCTGACGGTCGTATGCGTGACCGATCCCCCGAGTTCCTCGGCAGTAACCTCCTCGTGCGTTACTGTCTTCACAACCTCAGGGCCTGTGACAAACATGTACGAGGTATCTTTAACCATGAAGATGAAATCAGTCATAGCTGGGGAATACACTGCACCGCCCGCACTTGGCCCCATGATAAGGCTTATCTGCGGTATGACGCCGCTTGCAAGCACATTGCGTTGGAAGATATCTGCGTAACCGCCAAGGGATGCAACACCCTCTTGGATCCTTGCACCACCTGAATCATTCAATCCAATGACGGGGGCACCGGCTTTCATGGCTTGGTCCATGATTTTGCAAATCTTCTCAGCGTGTGCCTCTGACAATGCGCCACCAAACACCGTAAAGTCTTGACTAAAGACAAACACCAAACGACCATTGATCATGCCGTAACCGGTCACCACTCCGTCACCTGGTATTTTGTTGTCTTGCATACCAAAGTCTGTACACCTGTGCTCGACAAACATGTCCCACTCTTCAAACGTTCCAGGGTCTAGGAGAACTTCAATTCTCTCTCTCGCTGAGAGCTTACCTTTGGCGTGCTGAGCCTCTACTCGACGCTCTCCACCACCCAAACGGGCGGCTGCTCTTTTATGTTCAAGTTGTTGAAGGATTTCTTGCATAGGGGTTGACTCCGAAAAAAATTTCTTGCTTGGGCTAGGTTTAGTTTTAGCGATGACTCTTGAAATGAAAATACGGTGAATTAACGCATAGGTAGGAATAACTTAATTCCAATTGGAATCTAAATTGAACTCTAAATCTTTCACACATCACTTCTCCCCGTCTTTATAGGCACTTAAGAGTTGACGAGCGGCGACAGTGGGCGCGAGATGACCACTGTTCACATTAGCTAATATTTTTGGAAGTATCGCCTTCACCGCGGGATAGTCATTGAATGAGCGCTTGAGTTCACTCTCTACTCTCTCCCACATCCCCGAGAGTGCTTGAATTCTGCGCTTTTCTTGCCATTGACCATTACGCTCCCGCAGTTGTTTGTAAGCCAAAACTGTGTGCCAAAAATTCTCAACACCCTTTTCATGCAGCGCACTTAGTTGTAAAACCTTAGGTAAGGCACTGGGTAGGGAATGAGGAGAATTAGATTTATCAACTATACCTACCAACTCAGTAGGATCAGCATGTATGGGGTGCTCTGTAACTTGATCATGCGCAGTGCTCTTGGACGGATTACCGTGAAACCCGTAGAGCCTCATCGCACTGGTAATTTGTGCTTGTGCGCGTGTTGCAGCGCTTGGGTCAAGGTCGGCTTTGTTAATTAAAACAAGATCTGCTAACTCCATGACACCTTTCTTTATGGCTTGAAGGTCATCCCCTGCATTAGGGAGTTGCATGAGCACAAAGAGATCCGTCATCAATGAAACAGTTGTTTCACTTTGACCCACACCTACTGTCTCAATGATGACGATATCGTAGCCTGCCGCTTCGCAAAGGAGGATTGCTTCGCGCGTTTTCTCAGCCACCCCGCCCAGGGTTCCCCGACTGGGTGAGGGCCTAATAAAAGCGCACGGATTCACAGAGAGTCGCTCCATCCTGGTTTTATCCCCCAAAATGGAGCCACCCGATACGCTGGAAGAAGGATCAACCGCGAGCACCGCCAGTTTATGCCCCTGAGCGATTAAATAAAGACCTAGTACTTCAATAAAAGTGCTTTTACCAACACCGGGTACCCCGCTAATACCAAGCCTTAAAGACTTCCCCGTATGCGCGAGGATGGAGGATATTAGAGCGTCCGCCTCAGCTCTATCACTTGCTAAAGTGGACTCAAGAAGTGTGATTGACTTGGCGAGTGCGCGCCTGTTTAAAGCCTCTAACTTTTGAGACTCAATGAGACGGGAATCTATTGCTGAGTTAGGAGTACACGGAGCTTTAGCAGAGCCATTCAAAGGCTCTTCAGGAGCGGCAGGTGGCCCTCCTCCTCGACTACCCAGTAAGGCTTGGGCTAGTTCCTGAGCTCTCACCTCAAGCCTGAGCCTTTTTAATTTGTTCTAGTACATCCCTCGCACTGGTGGGTATCGGCGTTCCAGGACCGTAGATCCCCTTAACACCGCTGGCATACAAGAAGTCGTAATCCTGCTTAGGAATCACACCACCAACAAAGACGATGATGTCATCTGCACCTTGAGCCTTTAAAGCCTCAATAATTGCGGGAACTAAGGTTTTATGTCCTGCAGCAAGTGTAGATACACCGACTGCATGCACATCGTTCTCAATGGCTTGTCTAGCGCACTCCTCAGGTGTTTGAAATAAAGGCCCCATATCCACGTCAAAGCCGAGATCAGCAAAGGCGGTAGCCACGATCTTTGCTCCTCTATCGTGTCCGTCTTGTCCAAGTTTTGCAATCATGACCCTTGGACGTCGCCCTAGTTTGTCCCCGTAATCGGAGATATCTTTCTTTAAGCTCTCCCAAGTATGCTCCGAATCTTCTTCACTTTCGTAAGCAGCAGCGTACACGCCGGTTACCTTTTGGGTATCTGCGCGGTGGCGACCGTAAACCTTCTCAAGCGCATCACTCACTTCACCAACTGTTGCCCGTAGTCTAATCGCTTTAACAGTTAGCTCTAACAAGTTGCCCTCACCTGACTGAGCGGCATTTGTGAGTGCTTCAAGCGCGTGCGTTACAGCTTTAGCATCGCGTTTAGCCTTAATCTCAGCAAGCATTTTGATCTGCCCCTCACGAACCCGGACGTTATCGACTTCTAAAAACTCGATGGGATCTTCCGTTTTGAGCTTGTATTTATTGACGCCCACGATCACGTCTTGACCGGAGTCGATACGTGCTTGCTTTTCAGCGGCTGCAGCCTCGATTTTGAGCTTAGCCCAACCCGAATCTACGGCCTGAGTCATCCCGCCCATCTCTTTCACTTCTTCAATGATGGCCCAAGCTTTTTCCGCCATATCATTGGTCAAACTCTCCATCATATAACTGCCCGCCCAAGGATCGATGACGTTAGTTATATGGGTCTCCTCTTGGATGATCAACTGGGTATTTCTAGCTATGCGAGAACTAAACTCAGTTGGAAGAGCGATGGCTTCATCAAAGCTATTGGTATGCAAACTTTGTGTGCCACCAAATACAGCTGCCATAGCTTCAACCGTAGTTCTAACGACATTGTTATAGGGATCTTGCTCGGTAAGCGACCAACCCGAGGTTTGGCAGTGGGTTCTAAGCATCAAACTCTTAGGAGACTTGGCGCCAAATTCTTTCATGATTCGACACCATAACAGTCTTGCTGCACGCATCTTTGCAACTTCTAAATAAAAGTTCATACCGATCGCCCAAAAAAAGGACAGTCGACCCGCAAAATCATCTACATCTAGTCCTTTAGCAATTGCTGTTTGAACATACTCTTTACCATCAGCTAAGGTAAATGCAAGCTCTAGGGCCTGATTCGCACCTGCCTCCTGCATGTGATAACCAGAGATGGATATAGAGTTGAATTTGGGCATCCGCTTTGAGGTGTACTCAATGATGTCTCCAATAATCTTCATGGATGGCTTGGGAGGATAGATGTAAGTATTGCGAACCATGAATTCTTTAAGAATGTCATTTTGAATGGTTCCGCTTAATTGCTCCTTTGATACTCCTTGTTCCTCAGCGGCCACGATGTAGCCTGCAAGTACGGGTAAGACGGCTCCGTTCATTGTCATTGAGACAGAGACCTTATCAAGAGGTATTTGATCAAACAGTATCTTCATGTCCTCAACAGTATCAATCGCAACACCTGCTTTGCCGACATCGCCGGTTACTCTTGGGTGGTCAGAGTCATATCCTCTGTGAGTTGCAAGGTCAAATGCCACAGAGACGCCTTGCCCACCGCTTGCAAGCGCTTTGCGGTAAAAAGCGTTGGATTCCTGAGCAGTAGAAAACCCCGCATATTGCCTAATTGTCCAAGGACGGGAGGCATACATCGTTGCTTGAGGACCGCGAATAAAGGGTTCAAATCCAGGCAGAGTATCGGTATGTGCTAAACCCTCTGTGTCGGCTGCGGTATAAAGCGCCTTAACGGTGATTCCGTCCGGTGTGTGCCAGTTCAGTGCATCTAGTTGGCCATTGGGGGCGGATTTGCTTGCAGCCGTCTCCCAGTCTTTTAGGGTTGAAGGTTTAAATTCCCTGGACTTTTTGCTCATCAAAGATTCCTTAAATACTGGGCTCACAAGGTTCACAAGAACTTACGCAAATTACCTATTACTCATGATCTGCAAACAGTCTCCTAAATAAGCGGCATTCACGCTCCCAACCCAGGCGAAGCTGGGCAATGGAGGATTGAAGTTACAACACTTAAGTTTAAACCTAAAACCCTTATAGTAAGCGGGCTTTAGGGGTAAAACAGCGTAGCAAATTGACTAAGATCAAGTCAAAATTGCTTGGAGATGGCCATATGGGTGGATGTTTTAGGCTTTTACGCAGTCTGCGTAGAGCTGGACCACGCCATTGCCGTCTTTTTCAGCCACGAGACCGTGTATGTCCGTCTCAAATCCTGGGCACTGGGCATTGAATTCGCCGGCAAATCTAAGGTAATCAACAATCTTTTTGTTGAAGACTTCTCCAGGAATCAGCAGTGGTATCCCTGGTGGGTAAGGCGTGATCAGGCTTGTCGTAATCCGACCTTCTAATTGGTCCACTGGTACACGCTCAGTATTGGAGTGGGCAATCTGCGCATAAGCGTCACTGGGCTTCATTGCTGGAGTCAAATCACTCAAATACATCTCAGTTGTTAGGCGCGCAATGTCATACTTAGCGTATAACTCATGAACATATTGACACAAGTCTTGCAAACCCATGTTCTCGTACTTGGGATGTTTTGCACAAAACTCTGGCAAGATCTTCCACATCGGGTGGTTCTTTGCATAATCGTCCTTAAACTGCTGAAGCGCAGTGAGCAAGGAGTTCCAACGTCCTTTGGTAATACCGATCGTGAACATGATGAAGAAACTGTAGAGCCCGGTTTTTTCAATAATCACGCCGTGCTCGGCAAGAAATTTAGAGACGATACTGGCAGGTATACCCGTCTTTGCAAACTTACCGTTAATATCTAGCCCCGGCGTTACGATGGTTGATTTGATGGGGTCCAACATGTTGAAGCCATCGGCTAAGTTACCAAAGCCATGCCATTTGGAGTTTTTGCCCTGACTCCCAAAGATCCAGTGGTCAGCGCGACCAATGCCCTCGTCTACTAAATGGTCTGGCCCCCAAACCTTGAACCACCAGTCTTTGCCGTATTCCTCGTCGACCTTTCGCATGGCGCGTCGAAAGTCAAGCGCCTCCACAATACTTTCCTCCACCAAGGCCGTGCCGCCAGGGGGCTCCATCATTGCCGCTGCAACGTCGCAGCTCGCAATAATGGCGTATTGAGGGCTCGTGCTTGTGTGCATGAGGAACGCCTCATTAAAGAGATGGCGGTCCAGTTTTTTAGTCTGAGAGTCCTGAACCAGTACGTGGGAGGCCTGGCTGATACCCGCTAACAGCTTATGAATAGACTGTGTGGAATAAACCATTGAATGCTTGGGACGCTCACGCTTTTTACCCATTGCGTGGTAAGTGCCGTAAAAGGGATGAAAGGCTGCGTGGGGCAACCAAGCCTCATCAAAATGCAGGTTAGCTACGTACCCATCCAGCATTTTCTTGATGGTCTCCGTGTTGTAGAGAACACCGTCATACGTAGACTGAGTGATGGTTAGGACTTTGGGCTTGATGTTTGTCACATCAACGCCTTTTAAAAGCGGGTTTGCAGCAATCTTTGCCCTAATCGTCTCAGGTTCAAACTCGCTTTGAGGTATGGGACCAATAATGCCGAAGTGATTGCGAGTTGGCTTTAAAAAGACCGGTATGGCGCCTGTCATGATGATGGCGTGAAGCACTGACTTATGGCAGTTACGGTCTACAACAACTACGTCTCCAGGCGCGACTGCGTGATGCCAAACAATTTTGTTACTGGTACTAGTGCCGTTGGTTACGAAGTAGCAGTGATCTGCATTAAAAATACGAGCTGCATTTCGCTCGGAAGCGGCAACAGGGCCCGTGTGGTCAAGCAACTGTCCTAGCTCGTCTACGGCGTTACAAACGTCTGCACGCAGCATGTTCTCACCAAAGAACTGGTGAAACATCTGACCAACGGGACTTTTCAAGAAAGCAACCCCTCCTGAGTGCCCGGGACAATGCCATGAGTAAGAACCGTCTTCCGCATAATCCAGTAAAGCCTTAAAAAACGGCGGTTTAACCCCTTCTAAATAGGTTTTAGCCTCACGGATAATGTGTCGAGCAACAAATTCTGGCGTATCCTCAAACATATGAATGAAGCCGTTTAGCTCACGAAGGATGTCATTTGGCAGGTGCCGTGAGGTTTTAGTCTCTCCGTATACGTAAATTGGCACCTCAGCGTTCTTAAAACGAACTTCTTCTATGAAATTTCGCAAATTAAGGACTGCAGGATCTAAATCGGGGCCGGGCGTGAACTCTTCATCGTCAATGGAGAGGATAAAAGCGCTTGCGCGTGACTGCTGTTGGGCAAATTGACTTAGATCTCCGTAGCTGGTCACGCCCAAAATCTCAAATCCCTCCCCCTCAATAGCCTCAGCCAGGGCTCTAATCCCAAGACCAGATGTATTTTCAGATCTAAAGTCCTCGTCAATAATGACAATTGGGAAATGGAACTTCATGGATTAAGCCTCGGGTTTCTAACAAAAGCACGGAGTGTACATGCCAATTGTTGCAACGCAAAGCAGACTGTTACAATACGCGCACTAGGAGAGGTGGATGAGCGGTTTAAGTCGCACGCCTGGAAAGCGTGTGAGGATTAATAGTCCTCCGCGGGTTCGAATCCCGCCCTCTCCGCCAAGTCAATAGGTTTTTTGCGTATTTCAAGCCTATTGGTATAAAAATTACCGGCTCTCCACCACTAACGGGGGATGGGCATCTTATTAAACACGATTTATTATTCCATTCCAACCACAGTGTGCCAAGACACCTAGCCTAGAGGTGTTGCAATAGTAGTCAAATTAGCCAAAAGGGGGGCGAGACCTTTGGCAAAAATGGGTGTTTCCTTTGATTTAAAGTATGAACTAGTAAAGGGCATTGCTATGAACTAAGTGCTTAAGTTAGTCAATCTCCCTGCCCATCAGAGGTAATTATCCTATACTGGAAAATAACCAGTGAGTTAATCTTACTAATAAATTTTAAATGCGTACTTTTTAAAAGGCCACCAGAGTTGAGAAACAAGGCTTTACTACCACTATTAGTCATAATCATTGTCGGAGTGGTTTTATCTCATCTTGAATTAAAGAAGGATGACAATGGGACACTTTTGCTCATCGATAACCGCTCAATAGATATAAGGGGACAGTTAAGTAACCTTTGGACTGGCTTAAGAAGAGATTGCTCTGAAGTCCAGTATTTAACGCCAGATCAATTGCCTTACCAACAGGTAAGGCAATTAATTCAAACCTACAGTCCACCCAGCTCAACGTCAGCAAAATTATTCACCGTAATATCCACTAATGAATGGATACTCACGGAAGCCGAGTTTGATGAGTTGCTTCCAGCTGTAGTTCTTATAAAAAAATCAGCGCAGACCACTAACAAACAAATGAGCATCATACCCAATGCTATTTGGAGTGGATATACCAAGCCCTGGATGGCTGCTCCTTACATTAGGCAATACATATCTCATCAAACACCCGAGGTACCAGAAAATCTTACTGACTGCTTTGATCCTCAGTCAAAATCTTTTAAGTAAAAAAAGTACATTGATTCAGTACCAGGTAAAACCTAGTGTGTCCCGAGCAAGATTATTTAATTTGAATCTGGGAACGTAGCGAGCAAGGTACAAATCCTCGATCATGTTTGGCGTTTACTAACTCAAGCAACTCTGGTTTGATGCCGAGCAAACCAACAGTCGATCGAAAGAAGTAGGGTTTTTCGTACGCCCGAAAAAAATCAGCCGGAATTGATTTACGACTCAGACCGTGAGCAACTACGAAAAACGACTATCAATATAACCTTCACGCCCTTGCCGACTTAATAATTAGTTGTGATGGGGTGTACAGCGCTGCATTTGGCGTTGCAATTGGCGTTGCATTAGGCCTTGCACGCTCTTGCACGGCCCTGCATTCGGCTGAGGTACGTTGGGGATGGGCGAATGATGCGTAAAGCTCAAAGAAAACTTACCTATACAAACCTGAGCATCTCCACGATTGCCTAAAGTTTGGGCTACTCAGACCCAGCCTATGTCAATCGTGCATTCAAGGGAGATTCAGAACTATCCCCAAAAGAGTTTAGGCACACTTCAATTTGCAATAATCTTTTTAGCCATACTCCAGCGGTGCACTTCGCTTGGACCGTCATATATCCTAAAGCCACGAATATCTTTAAATATCTTCATAACAATAGTCTCTGCAGTAACCCCTTGACCGCCAAGAATTTGAACACACCGGTCAACGACCCTGCATTCAGCTTCTGCACAAACAGTTTTAGCACGACTGGACTCAAAATTTCCCCTCTCCCCCTTGTCCAGCAGCCAAGCGGTATGCCAAATATGAAATTTTGCAGTATGCAGGTCCATATCATTATCAGCTAGCATGAAACCTACGCCCTCGTGAGCGCCTAATTGGACGCCAAAGGCACGGCGGGTTCTAGCGTATTCGACAGCAATGTCATGAGCTCTTTGTGCTTGTCCTAACCAACGCATGCAGTGAGTCAAACGTGCAGGTGCAAGGCGGATCTGAGCGTACCGAAAGCCCTTGCCAAGCTGACCCAGCACATCTTTGCTAGGGACTCTTAGATTCTTGAACTCAATAACACCATGCCCACCCGTAAAACAAGAATCAAGAGCGTCCATTTGCCTGACAACTTTAATCTCAGGTTTATCCATATCCGACAAAAACATGGTGGCGGATCCGTCCTCCAACTTGGCCATGATGATGGCAAATGAGGCTCCAGTGGCTCCAGTGATGAACCATTTAGTTCCATTAATGATGAAATCATCCCCGTCTTTGACTGCGGAGGTCGCAAGCATTGAGGGATCCGCTCCTGCACCGGGGGCAGGCTCGGTCATCGCAAAACAAGATCTTATATCTCCATTAACTAAGGGTTTTAGCCATCTCTTTTTTTGAGACTCATTTGCCACAACCTCCATCAGATGAATATTGCCTTCATCTGGCGCGTGGATATTCATGGCTATTGGTCCCAAGGTTGAGTAACCGGCTTCGACAAAGACAATTGCCTTTTCAACGTGCGTTAGACCAAGTCCGCCCATTTCTTTTGACGCGTGCGGAGTGAGGAGTCCTACCGTCCGGGCCTTCTCAATTAGTTCAGCTCTAAGATCCTCGTGAGGCCCATGAGCATCTTGACGGGGATCATTTTCATATGGAAGTACTTCTTCGCGAATGAAAGCACGAACCTTTGCTTGTAATTCAAGTAACTGAGGAGAGAGTGAGAAGTCCATATTTAAAGAATTTAGGTATGTTTAATGTTGGGTTTTACGAATAATACTTCGAAAAAAATAGAGTGAGTAGCCACGACTGCTTGAGCTTATTTAAACAAATTAGCTAAAAAGGAGTCCACCCTTTCAGTAGCTAGTTGAGTAGCTACCAAGTCTTTACCGACATGAGGATTTAACTCAACACAAGCATCTGAATATTTGAATTCTCGATTTGTTTCTGAATTAATCAGTACCCCCTTGCTTTTCTCAAGAATTCGACAATTTCTCACCGTCTGGGAGTCCTTAGAGATGGCTGGAGGGTTTGATCCTAGGGGTGAGTCAAATGTGTGCGATGCAAAATCGTACTCAAAGAGATCCACATTTTGAGACGATTTTTTTAATTTCTCCACATAGACCTTACATGGCGCTAAAGGGTTGTAATCATCTGCCTTGCCGTGGTGCATTTGTATTGGTTTTCCGGTCGTTATCTCTTCACTCATGTAGCTAGTTCCGCAGTCGGCGTAAAAGGGAATATGAGCTGCAAAGACTACACCGCTTTTGTTCCACATATCGTTAAACCGCTGCAAGCTTGAAAATAATGCCGCTTGCCCACCTCTTGAAAATCCCATCATTACGAATTTAGATGAGTCTAAGCGAGGATGTTTAGCCAAAATTTCTAAAGCTCTATAGCTATCTAAGACTAAATTTAATCGCCCAAGTAAAGCTTGGTTGGGACCAACAGCCGTTAGCCCTCGTCCTGTAAAACCATCCAGACTAAATGTCGCAAAGCCCTTTGTTAGGAAATGGTTAGACCAATAGTCGATGTTGGCTCCCATACCGCTTGAGCCGTGGACCAGAAAAATGACTGGTAATTTCTTACTCGCAGGATTTGGCGGAAACCTCAAAATTCCCCCAACTAGCACCTCTTTGCCCCCCGTATCCCCTAGTAAGAATTGCTTATCCGACACTGTTAAAGTTGGAATAGCATAAATCTCTGATCGAGCCGATATACCGCCCAGATCATCCGCATGAGTTAAGAGAGAAAAGATAGCTAAAGTCACTGATACTAAATACTTTAGAAGCACCTTAGATGGCCTTGATTGAATTATGAGTAATTTCATATATCGGTTTATCAACAATAGAGCCTCAGTAGTTCAACCAGAACTGGACGACTTTGGAATAATAAGGTAGGATAGAAATTGAAATTCAAGGGGGGGGAATTGTCAGGTTCACGATTTAATTTCAGCTAAGACATTCAGTACTCTGAGAATTCAATCTCCAATCTCGCTTAGCTATCAAATTCAAGAAATGTAAATAGAACCGTTCAATTTTAATAAAAAAACTTCATTAGCTTCACACCAACTATTCGGATACCTAGGATATGAATAAACATAAGAATTTTCTAATCTGGTTTATATTAAACATATCTTTAGCAGTAACAGCGCGAGCAGCTCTGCATGGGAACGAACAATCAGTATATGACGATTCCAACAAGAGCGCTGCAACAATTACCACTGAAGCTCTAAGTAATTACACCATACATACTTTAACCTTACCCTCGGGTACAAAAGTAAAGGAGTATTTATCCACCAATGGACAGGTTTTTGCTGTAACGTGGAATGGCCCCCTGCTTCCAAACTTTGAGATGATTCTTGGTTCTCACATCAAAGACTACCAAGCAGCTACGAATACAAATTCTTCAAGACGTGGACCCTTGATCTACCAACATCCCGATATTGTGATTGAATCTGCTGGACACATCAGGGCGTTCAACGGTCGAGCATACTTGCCGACCCTTCTACCAATGGGACTTAAACTGGAGGAAATTAATTGAGAAGCATACTGTTTTACAGCAGTTTTATTACCCTTGCTTTTTTGTTATCCAGTTGTGGAGGTGGAGGCAGCTCGGCGGATTCCAATAACCTTTCGCGCGTAGTCGTTAGTGAGACCTCGGTAGTAGGTGCAAATGTGATGCCAATAGTTGTAGATTCAGGTCCAGCTGGAGGCAATAATAACGCTGTAAATGTGCCGTTTGTAACGGTAACAATATGTGCGCCAGGGACAACAATTTGTCAAACAGTCGACCACATTATTTTAGACACTGGCTCTACAGGGTTAAGATTTATTAGCTCAGTATTGAATCAAAGCTTACTTAATGCTTTACCTCAAAGAAAAATTAACGGAGTTAACCTAAATGAGTGTTTAAACTTTGTTAATTCATCAATATGGGGAAGCGTGAGGACTGCTGACATTCAGCTAGCTCAGGAGAGCCAAATTAACTCCTTGGCCGTTCAAATCATTGGGGATCCTGCTTATCCCAATATTCCAACCTCATGCACCAATACTCAAGATACAGTCGCAACATTCGGAGGCAACGGAATACTTGGAGTAAGCGTAACCCAAGAGGATTGCGGAATTGGTTGTACATTTACCCAAAATCTAGGCATAAGCAGCAATATCTACTATACATGCAGTACCAATACAAATTGCATTAATCGCCAGGGCATCCCTCTTCTGAGTCAAATACAAAATCCAGTTACTCAAATGACAGTAGACAATAACGGGGTTTTAATTAAGCTCCCAAACATTCCAAAAAGTGGTGCAAGTGGGGTAAATGGTTATTTGGTTTTAGGTATTAAATCTCAATCAAACAACCAATTAACTGGAACAAGATATCCACTTGATGCAAATGGGAACTTTAATTTTTCCTATACCAACCGTTCTAATCAAACAAGTGTCTATACAGGTTTCCTTGACAGTGGCTCAAATGCAATTTTATTCACTGACGCTATCACCCAGTGCAACGGCAACAGTGCTGGCTTTTACTGCCCCACACCCGCCCTTAACCTGTCTGGAACTGTAAATGGTAAGACACTTCCTTTTGAAATTGACTCTGCTAACA
Source organism: uncultured Burkholderiales bacterium (assembly GCA_903896615.1). Lineage (GTDB taxonomy): Bacteria > Pseudomonadota > Gammaproteobacteria > Burkholderiales > Burkholderiaceae_C > Limnohabitans. Next base: position 30,406 of record CAITYM010000051.1, on the reverse strand, counting down.
GTTTATTCGCAACTGGTAATACGGCTTTTAATAACTTAGCGGGTGTTGGTATTGGTAATATCTCTAATGATTTTGATTTTGGACTGTCCTTTTTCTACGGTAAGGATATATTTGTTGGATTTGACGTACCAATCAATCTTGGACCATTTGTGTCGTTTTAACGCCGCTGAATGTATTCTTTTTATTTATATTAAGAAACCACCAGGCTTATTGTGAAAAAATACGACCTTAAGGGTACGAATAGCATTTATTTGATAATATTCAAATCAAAAACATAGATTTAAATGGGGTTTTCTTAATCTAATAAGTAAAATACACCAGATAGTTAATCGTCAACAAATCATATTTTTCATAAAATGACTTTCTCTTCAAACCTAGCGAATAATAGCAACCTAAACCCAAATATTAATCAAAATAACAGTCAAAAATCAAAAGACTTATTTATTGGTGAAGGAGTTGTATTTGATGGAAAAATTACCGTACCGGGTAAAGCTGAGATTCACGGCACCGTCACTGGTGAAATAAAAGCAGATAGCCTGCTTGTAGGCAAGGAAGGAAAGTTAACTGGAATTTCTAGGGCTAGGTCCATGGACATTATTGGCCAAATCAATCAAGAAATCTTCTGCGAAGAACACCTCCACATAAGAGCTTCCGGCATCGTATCTGGCAAACTTGAATACTCTGAGATGGAGATTGAACGAGGCGGAAAATTCGCTGGATCAATGAACCAAATTACAAAGGGGAAATAAAAGATTTAAGGTAGAAAATTGGTAGTTTTGAATTACTTGCCAAAAGCTCCCACTTTTCTCTACCTATTTTTCAAATCGAAACTGGACGAATCCCAGTCTTTATTTCGTATTATTCATTGGAGAAGACATTCGCAAAATCAATGCTCTCCAAAGCTATACCGCATCCCTTAACAACACATTTAAGCGGATCCTCAGCAATGATGACGGGCAATCCAGTCTCCTCTGTTAGGAGTTTATCAATACCTTTAAGTAAGGCACCACCTCCAGTCAGAACTATCCCTCGCTCTGCAATATCAGAACTAAGTTCTGGGGGTGTCTGCTCTAATGCAAGTTTGATGGCCGATAAAAAACCATTAAGTGGATCTGTCAATGCTTCGAGCAACTCAGCTGATGTAACGACAAAAGTCTGAGGAACACCGTGTGCTAAATTTCTACCAATGACCTCTGTCTCTTGAATCTCGGATGAAGGAAAAGCAATTGCCACTTCTTTTTTAAGGCGCTCCGCTGTTTGATCACCTATTAGCATTCCATAATTGCGACGTATAAAATTAACAATCGCCTCATCAAATTTATCGCCTCCAATTCGGACACTATTTTTGTAGACCATCCCTCCCAAAGAAACGATCCCGACCTCTGTAGTACCCCCTCCTATATCGGCGACCATAGATCCAGCAGGTTCAGAAACAGGTAAACCTGCACCAATTGCCGCAGCCATAGGCTCTTCAATTAAGTACACTTGTGAAGCTCCTGCTCCTAGAGCTGATTCTCTAATTGCTCTTCGCTCGACCTGAGTGGATCCTGAGGGAACACAGATAACAATTCTAGGACTCGGTCTAAAAAAAGAATCAGGGTGCACCATTTTGATAAAGTGCTTCAACATCAACTCGGTAATCGTAAAATCAGCGATCACCCCGTCCTTCATAGGACGAATAGCCTCCATCCCTTCAGGAACACGCCCAAGCATCCCTTTAGCCTCACGTCCAACCGCTACAACGGAGGCTTTGCCACTAAATTTACCCTCTCGTTTAACGACAACGACAGACGGTTCGTCTAACACAAGTCCATGATTCCTGGCAATGATTAGAGTATTTGCGGTACCCAAATCAATAGCGATATCAGTAGAGAAATATTTAGTAACAAATGAAAGCATGAAAGTTTTTATAAAACTAATTCATGGACATTATCCAAGGAAATGAGCCACGCAAAAATACCACTAAAGTAGGATTATTTTATTTAATAATATTGATGATTACTTTATAGCAGTTTATGTAAAGATAAGTCTATTTGATTGGTCCATGAAATCTTAGACTTTTATTAAACAAATATAGGGTCACCATCATTTAAATACGTTAAAAAAGCGTTGTTTTTAAACGTTATCGTTAACAATGGTTTTATCCATGAGCCGTAGCTCGGTTGAAACTGATAGGATTGGGATTTGACAATCCTAACCCTACAGACAAAGACTCTGGAGTTGCCAGTAAGGTATCGAGATTCTCGATCCACTACATTTATATTCACCATCCTAACCCTAATCTATCTAACCAAATTACCATGAACTTTAAATCACTTATTTTGCCAATTTTCATACTTTTATACGCTAACTCAAGTTCAGCTCAATCAGTTGACTTTGTCCAGCCCAAAGATGGATCTACTGTTACTAACCCCTTTAAGGTTGTCTTTGCTGTCTCTGACATGAAAATAGCCCCAGCAGGTGACATGACTGCTAATACGGGACATCATCACCTCTTTATCAATGCTGAAAACATTCCCGAAGGTGTAACTATTCCCATGGATGAAACTCATAAGCATTTTGGAAAAGGGCAAACAGAAACGGAATTGACTTTACCACCAGGTAAATATATGCTGACTATGCAGTTCGCAAATGGCGCACATCAATCTTATGGACCTAAACTCATGAAGTCGATTCATATTACAGTTAACTAGTTTGTCAGTAAATCACCTCCCGCACGGATACATGGCAATTAGACCTAGTACTCAAAACCTTTAAATAACATGAAAATTTACCTACTCCCCTTTTACTTACTAATTGGACTTTCTGCAAGTCTTCATGTGAATGCGGATCAACCCAATCCAGGTGAAGTAATCAGTACCATGGAGAAACTAAACGGCGTGACACCTGGCGCCCGTCGAAATCATATTATTGGAATTTGTGCAAGTGGTAGTTTCGTTGGCTCAAAATTACTTAATAAATACACTTCTTCTGCACTCTTCTCTGGAAAGGAGATACCAGTAGTGACTCGCTTCTCCCTGGCAGGAGGAAATCCAAAAGCTACGGACACGACGAAAAGTCCAAGAGGGCTGGCCATTGAGTTTAAATTGAATAAAAATTCATTTCAACACTTTACTATGCTGAACGTCCCAGTATTTGGTGCTTCAACTCCTCAAACCTTTTTAGATTCCATGGTTGCTAACCTCCCGGACTCCGAAACTGGAAAACCGAACCCACAAAAACAAAAGGAATTTAGAGATACCCATCCTGATGCTAAAGCGTTGAGTGAATTTATGGCTACGCACAATCCCCCTGTTAGTTATGCAAACAGCGAGTTCTTTAGTGTTCATACATTCAAATTTATCAATTCTAAAAATCAAGCCACCCTAGTTCGTTGGCGTTTCGAGCCAGTTGCGGGTGTTAAAAGACTTAATGATGAAGAAATTAAAAATATGCCCGCACGTTTTTTAGATGAAGATTTAACCAATAGGGCAAAGGATGGCCCTATAAGCTGGAACATGATCGTAACGATCGGTAATCCAGAAGACGAGCAAAATGATCCGACGGTTTACTGGCCAAAGGAAAGAATAGAGATTAAAGCGGGGGTACTTACACTAAACACAGTATCGCCTCAGGATGGTGGACCTTGTGAAAAAATCAACTTTGATCCTTTGGTAATGGCGGCTGGAATAAGACCTACAAATGATCCAGTTCTTTTGTTTCGATCGCCAGCCTATGCAACATCCTACGCCAAACGGGTCACCGGAAATTAAGACTAGTCCCAATGAGCAGCAGCACGACAAAACTACCAATTTGGATTTGATGTTGGACCACAAATCGTCTAAAAATGATATTAATCAATAAATTACTCCTTAAAATGGAAATCTTTACTGTTGCTTTTGCAATACTTAATTATTAAGTTATTCGGTAGTTAAATCCAGTTACAACTTATTTAGTTGTAACCATGGAACTTAAGATGTCACGACTTTTAAAAGCACTGATAGAGACTTCAGTATTTTTTACGGCTTTTGGGGCTTGTGCTCAACACCAGTTCCAAAATATCTATTTAGGAGCAGACATTGGGTATTCAATATATTCAAAGCAAGCTAGCTCTAACATAGATCTCATTAGATCGGAGACAGGATCAAATCCAACATTTGACAACAATACTGGAACTCCCAACTATAGATTGTTCAGTGGATATTTTTTCACTAAAAACTTCGCGCTCGAATTAGGGTATAGCAAATCAAAAAATGAAAACGTCAAGTACTCAGGGCAATCCTTTGGACTTCTTAACTACAGAGGGAACAGCATCACAAACTACGAAGGGGCTGATTTAGGAATATTATTCCGACCCAATGAATCAACTGGATTTCAAAATAGTTTTCTTATCATCGGGGTTACGCATTACGCCTTAAATTCAACTTTAGCTTTGACAACTACAGTTACTGATTCGGTTCAAGAGCGTTCCAACGGGTTAGGGGAATTTTATGGAATAGGATATCAAAAATCGATTAGTAAGAATTTTGCGGCGCGGGGAGCCCTACTCCATTTCAATAAAATAAGTGGCAATACAAGTATTAGCGGTAACTCGACCTACATCGGGCTAATTAGGATGTTCTGAAATAGTAGTCAAGAATTAGTTGATCTTTATTCGATTAAGTCAATGTTAGATATCAATCAAAAGAGTTAAATTGCTTTTTTAATCTCATGAGAACGTTGGGACATTACTTTAATTGATATTTGTCAAAATACTTTACCTAACACTAATAGAGAATCGGTATTACTGTAGTTGTTTATTTAAAACTTAAATCACCTCAATAACTCATTCTTAAATACGAATATAGGTTGTTACATATATGATTAAAAAAGAACACAAGATCTTCATCATTCATAAAAAGTCAAACAACCAATTGGGACTGATTGATCTCATAAAGCGATCCAAGCCCATTAATTTGATTACAGGACCCATTATTTATGCAATGATTTTTCCTTTAGTTTTTCTTGATATCTTTGTATCGTTTTACCAGTTAACTTGTTTCCCAATCTATAAATTACAAAAATTTAGTAGATCTGATTTCATTATCTTCGATCGACAAGAACTTAAGTATTTGGACTGGATCTCGAAGTTTCACTGCACCTACTGCGCATATGCGGTTGGCGTCATAAATTTAGTAGCATCTATTATTGGCGCAACAGAATCATATTTTTGTCCAATTAAACATAAGGCCAAATCACGATCAGTCGAGAAGAAAAGCAACTACATTAACTTTGATAACTCAGATGATTATGACTATGATGAAAAACTATCCAGAATTAGAAAGAAATTGACTGAAACTAAATTATGATGACTGTATCACCTAACATTCAATCACGAACTTAACAAAGGTAACAATTACTCTGGTATGCGGAGATACCAATTGCCCCCTACTGCGAAATTAATCTTCTCCCCTTAACTGCCTTGATTCAATAAAATGGCTCTTGCTGTTTTTAAAACTAACCGGGACTAGGAACTTGATGGCCGTTTGAATGAGCTTGAGCCTATTTGTAATTCCTCATAAAAGAACTCAAATCGTTATGTTCATCAGGAGCACAGAACTATACCCATGCCTAAGGCGAGGTGCTTGCGCCGCTCATTTAGTCAAAACTTTATCCCTTGGACAATTTCATTGAGAAAAAAAAATTAATTCATCGCTTGAGGGATTCAAATTGAACAAAAACGACCTAACTTTGGTAACACAGCATTTGCCAACTGTGATATGAAACATATAGCCTAAATCTCGCTCTTCAATGACTTTGAGATGTACTCCATCAAAACAGATATACGGTGTGGAATGTAGCGGTTGCTAGGCAAAACGGCGTAGATCCCTAATTCGAGGGCATCGTAATCATTTAATAAAGTTACCAGTTCACCGCTTGCTATGTAATTAGCCACAATGAATTCCGGCTGGCGCGCTATGCCAAGCCCTTTAATGGCTGCTTGAGCCAAAGCATCCCCGTTATTAGCAACCAGTCGACCCTCAATGGTTACAGGCTTTAATTCGCCCTTGACCATATAGCTCCAAGTTGCAATAGAAGGCTGTAGGGAGTAATCAAGGCATTCGTGACTTTTAAGATCTGAGGGATTCAATGGAATTCCGTGCAACTTAAGATACTCAGGGCTAGCTACTGTGATCAATTTACTCACTCCAAGTTTTCTAACGATATCAGTAGAGTCCAGACTTGAGGTAATCCGAATCGCTAGGTCCAACCCTTCCTCAATCAAATTTGAGTGCCGATCAGAAAAATCCATTGCAAGTTTGATTTCAGAATTTTCCTTTGCAAATTCAAACAAGATTGGGAGCAACCTCTCAAGACCAAAACTCAAAGGCAAACTTATCCGAATTTCACCTTTAGGCGCAAATTTCTCGCTCATCAAACCAGATTCTGTTGCGTCCACCAAGTTTAGGATAACCCTACATTTCTCCAAATATGCGGATCCAGCTGTCGTTAGGGACAGACTGCGAGTACTACGCGTCATCAACTTAACCCCTAATTGCCTCTCTAAGCTTGCAATCAAACGCGTAATGAGTGACCTTGGAACCCCCAATTGGTTGGCAACAGCGGTGAAACTTCCAGCTTCTGCAACTCTGACAAAAGCTTGCATTGATTTAAATTTATCCATTGTTCAATATTTTGCAACAAATAATTCCATTTTACCCACTATATTTGAAACAATTTTACGAATACAGTTCGATTCAAGTTTAAAAATGAACATGTCAACTCTAAAAAACGTCCTTTTTGTGCCTCACGGTGCCCCTACTTTTGCCCTAGATTCTGGTGCAGCTGGATATGCCATTGCCCGAATAGCGGGGGAATTTCCAACGCCCCGAGCGGTACTTTGTATTAGCCCACACTGGGAAACATCCACTCCAACACTTGGCACAGCTCGCCAACTAGAAACGATTTATGACTTTTACGGCTTTGATGAACGACTCTATAAAATTAAATATCCAGCAACAGGGTGTCCTGAATTAGCAGTAGAAATTCAGAAGGTACTGTTAGAAAATAATTTTGAGTGTCTTCTCGATCCAGGCAGAGGATTAGATCACGGAGCGTGGATTCCACTTCGCCAAATATACCCTGATGCAAATGTTCCAATAGTCCCGCTATCACTTCAAGGCCATGCAGGCCCAGAATACGCTTATAAATTAGGACAAGTACTATCCGAATTACCTGACCGGGGAATACTCATACTTGCCAGCGGTAATTTAACTCATAACTTGGGAGATTATCGACAAATCAAAGCGGAAGCGGGCACAACACCTGAATATATTCAGCGATTTGCCGATTGGTTACATGAGATGCTATCCGAAGGTGATATAGATTCGTTAATCAACTATAGAAAAATAAACAAAGATGGGGCAAGAGCGCATCCAACAGAAGAACATTTATTACCTTTATTTGTTGCTCTGGGTGCTGCTGGCAAAGAGGCTCGTGCACAAGCTTTTTATAGAGGCATCAATGATTACGTTCTTGCTATGGATGCTTATATTTTTAGGGCATAACCACATAAAAATGTTAATTGTAAATCCGACTTAAAATAAATCATCTTTTTACTTATTAAAAATGAAAATACACTACACAAAAACTGCGAAATTATTTCATTGGTTAATTGCCACCATCATCTTAGGATTATTTGTACTTGGCTTTACGATGGCTGATATGGAGATCTCACCTGAGAAGCTGCAATATTTCTCCTGGCACAAATGGGCAGGCGTTACAGTTTTCCTACTTACTATCGCTAGGTTGACTTGGCGTCTCCTCAACCCTCCCCCTGCATTACCAGAGATGATGGATGATCGTATTAAACTACTTGCTCACTTAGGTCACTTTGGACTTTATTTCCTATGCATCATTATCCCCATCTCGGGATGGCTGATGAGTTCTGCCAAAGGCGTACAGACAGTTTGGTTTGGTATTTTGCCCATTCCGGATGTACTATCAAGAGACAAAGAACTAGGTCATCAACTTGAGGAATTGCACTCAGCCCTCAACTGGGTTTTTATTGCTTTTATATCCACACACGTACTTGCAGCACTCAAACATCATTTTATTGACAAGGATGAAATATTGATTCGAATGTTACCCAAGTTTTTAATCGCAAAACCAAGGAACGAAAATGTCTAAAAAATTATTCACACAAGTAACCCTTTTGGTCGCGTTAAGTTTTGCCGGCCTCACTTGCAAAACCGTTAGCGCCACTGAATTCAAATCTATAGTGAGTGAGAAAAGCACAATTGGTTTTACTTACAAACAAATGGGTGTAGGTATGGACGGCCAATTTAAAAAGTTTACTGCCCAAATCTCCTTTGATCCGATAAAACCCCAGGTCGCAAAAGCATCATTTGAAATCGATTTAGCTAGTATTGACACCGGGGGTCCAGCCGATGAAGAAGCGCAAGGTAAAGCTTGGTTTAATTCAAAAACTTACCCCAAAGCCAGTTTCACTGCAACTCAAATAAAATCAATTAGCCCCAATCAGTTTGATGTTACTGGCAACTTAACGATAAAAGGAACAACCAAGGAGGTTAAATTTCCAATCAAGTTTGTTCCCCAAGGGAGCTCTGGAATTTTTACTGGAAGTCTGATTATGCACAGGTCAGATTTCTCAATAGGTGAAGGTACTTGGGCGAAGTTTGATGTCGTTGCCAACGATATTCAAATTAACTTTAATATCGCCGCCACTTCATCTAAATAATTTTTATATTTCTTTTAAAAAATTTTTTTAACCTTTTTTTCAACCTAGGAGTAAATTCATGAAAAAAACCAACCGCCTCGCACTTGCCTTTTCCTTAGCAGCTTGCTTAAGCGCATCTTCATTTGCAGCGCCTGTAAGCTACACCATAGACGCGGGGCATACTTTTCCACGTTTTTCTTACTCGCATTTTGGATTTTCAACTCAACTAAGCCGATTTGACAAAACAACTGGCACCATCATTTATGATGCAGAAAAGCAAACTGGTTCTGTTGACATTGCGATTGATATTAAATCAGTCAACACGGGTTCAACCGATTTCAACGGACACATCCAAGGTGAAGACTTTTTAGATTCTGCTAAATTCCCACAAGCAACATTTAAATCAACTAAAGTTTCATTTACAGACGGCAAACTAACCAGTATCGATGGAAATTTGACTATCAAAGGCGTAACAAAGCCAGTTACTCTAACTGTTACTGCTTTTCAAGCTATGCAACACCCAATGCTTAAAAAGCCCGCTATTGGAGCAACGGCTTTCACAATCATCAAGAGGTCTGAATTTAACGCTGGAAAATACGCTCCTTACGTTGGAGACGAAGTTCGCATTGATGTAGCATTTGAAGCTCAAGCACAGTAAATATTTAACAATATTTTTTAGGCTTTCAAAAAATGTGGAATAGTTAGGAAGTTTATACCTATCTATTCCCTTTTTTTTAATCTTTCATACAGCATAATTCTTAATCTGTTAAAACTTGGACTTTACAAAATACGTATTTCAATTATTGAGTTAGATTTTAAATAATTCATTGTGTAAATAGCGGTTTTTCAAACATGGAAGGCATAAGGTCATCTAAGAAAAACATAACTTGCGCCCGCACTCCCGTAATTTTCAACGGTCGCTGATTAAGGGGAGCAATAAACTCGCCAGATATCTGCCAAGTTTGCTCAACGTAGGTTAGCCCTGGATTTATAAAACCAATCGTTTTAGAGTTACTCGTTTAGATAGCATTCTCGCAATTTCTTTGCGTTCACCGTAACGGGCTGAAGGGTAGGTTTTAACTTCTCCTGATAGCAGGGTATATTTATCCAATCCGTCTAAAATATCCACCACAGTCACTACTCTATCGTATTTGGGGGATGGTTCCATTCTTTCACCCTCGTCAAACACTAAAAACGCTTAGACAACTGAGCTTTGGTTAGGCATAGTAACCGTCCTCATTCAGCGAGCAAGAATCCCCGTAGGTTCATAGGGTTTAGCAAGGCTTCTAGCCTGCGGGGCATTACTGCACCGGCTGGGAGTGGAATCTAATCAAACTGACTCTCAATAAAACCTGTCGTTCACCATCAAAAATTCCCCGTCCTTTGATTGCTCTCGTACCAAAACTTAGACTGCTTTACGATATAAACAACAAGCAGCATCACTGGTACCTCGATCAATACTCCAACAACAGTGGCAAGTGCTGCTCCTGAGTTGAAGCCAAATAGACTAATCGCAGCAGCTACTGCCAACTCAAAGAAATTAGACGCTCCAATAAGTGCAGATGGGCAAGCAATATTATGCTTTTCACCAACTGCGCGGTTAAGCAAATAAGCCAATCCCGCATTAAATAGAACTTGTATCAAGATTGGAACCGCTAGCATGCCAATCACTATGGGTTGCTTTAAAATTGCTTCACCTTGAAACGCAAAGAGTAATACCAGGGTTGCCAACAAAGCTGCAATTGAATAAGGACCTATTTTCTCGATTAGAGTATCGAAAACTTGCTCTCCCTTAATCAGTAAAGATCTTCTAAGCCATTGGGCTAGGACAACTGGAATAATGATATAGAGGGCAACTGAGGTTAAAAGTGTATCCCAGGGGACTGTAATCGAAGATAGTCCGAGTAAGAATGCTACAAGCGGTGCGAATGCGACCACCATAATGCTATCGTTTAGGGCAACTTGGGATAATGTAAAAAGTGGATCGCCGTGGGTCAATCTACTCCAAACAAAGACCATCGCTGTGCAAGGTGCAGCGGCTAGCAAAATAAGTCCTGCAATATAACTATCTAGTTGATCTTGGGGCAATAGTGGCGCAAATACGTGGCGAATAAAGATCCAACCTAAAAAAGCCATTGAAAAGGGTTTGACAAGCCAATTCACAAAAAGGGTAACTCCAATACCTTTTATGTGCTTGCGAACCTCCTTCAGTGCCCCAAAATCTACCCTAAGGAGCATGGGAATAATCATTATCCAAATTAAAAATCCAACAGGCAAATTAACCTGTGCAATCTCCATACTGCCAATTGAATGAAATAAGCTTGGAAAATACTGACCAAGCAAAATTCCAATGACTATACACAGTAAAACCCAAACACTTAGATAACGCTCAAACACACTCATAGAAACAACGCCAATGAATTACACATATTTTCAATCAATCCTTGCTCAACGCTCTAGCTGTTTTTTCAATTGTCAAATGGTTCAAACTTGCAGCTGGTAAGTTGACAAGAATCTCTAATCTTTTTCTAATCAAGTGAAGGGTTTGCTTAAATGCTTCTCTTTTCAACTCCTCACCGCCCGTTACTGTGGAGGGGTCGGCATAACCCCAGTGAGCCGTTGCAGGCTGACCTGGCCAATATGGACAAACTTCACCCGCTGCGTTGTCGCATACCGTTATTATTAAATCCATTTGGGGAGCATTTGGCGCGGCAAAGTCGTCCCAACTTTTGCTGTGAAGACCAGTTGTAGATATTCCGGCTTTATCCAGTATTTCAATAGCCATAGGATTAGGAAGTTGATTCTCTTGTGGGCTACTCCCCGCTGAGTAGGCCTTAAATCTGCCATTGCCCAGGTGATTGAGCAAGGCCTCAGCTAGGATACTCCTTGCGGAGTTGTGGGTGCAAAGGAAGAGAACATTAAATGGTTTCACATCAATCATCATTTTGTATTTCCAATTAATACTGGCAACTTATCGCTGTTTCGCCGAGGCAAGTCTGGCCCTCACAGCAATTCTCAGTTAAGAAGTCCAATACTGCATTCATTTGGCTATAGTGAGCTCTGTAAATGAGGTGTCGTCCGCTGCGCTCTTGAGTGATGAGATCAGAGTTCAACAACTCTTTCAAGTGAAAAGAGAGTGTGTTTGCCGGCATATCTAATCGATCAGCAAGCACAGCCGGTGTCAGCCCATCTTTACCCACCACTACCAAGGCTCTGAAAATCTGAAGTCGATTAATTTGTGCTAAGGCTGCCAGTGCTTTTATGACGTCTTTTTCTTTCATTGTTCAATAATACTGGAAATATATGACTATTCTATGACAAACTGATAATTGGTTGGGTAGCAAAGAAGTCAAGCAATAATTACATTCTCACTTGGTGTATCAATATACTTAATCCGTCTAAATCAAAGTGCTTGCACTGTTAGACTGCTTGTTTGGCTTTACTAAATAGAACAAAACCTAAAACTAAGGAAATATCATCATCGAAGTATTCTTAATATTTCTGAGACTAGGACTGACATCTTTTGGTGGGCCAGTTGCTCACCTGGGTTATTTCAGACAAGAGTTTGTAGAAGAAAGAAAATGGCTCGATTCAGACACTTACTCAGATTTAGTTGCTTTGTGCCAATTCTTGCCTGGACCTTCTAGCAGTCAAGTCGGAATCGCAATTGGGTTGATGCGAGCAGGTGTGATTGGATCCATAGCGGCTTGGCTTGGATTCACCCTACCATCAGCCACAGTTCTTATTTGTCTGGGTCTTGGTATTACACAATTTGATATCGCATCAAACTTAGGCTTGCTTCACGGCCTTAAACTTGTCGCGGCAGCTGTTATTGCGCAAGCTATTTGGGCAATGGCTAAAAATTACTGCACTGATCTCTCACGCATTTGTATTGCGCTTGCATCAGCAGCAATCATTTTGATGGTCCCGAATTCGCTAACTCAAGTAGCTGTAATCGTCGCTAGTGGACTAATAGGCGCGTTAATTTTTAATACGAAGACTACGGATAAGCAGACCTTTATTCACATACCCGTTAGAAGAAAGACTGGATTGATCCTATTGATATTGTTAACTCTGTTGTTATTAACTTTACCCTTAATTGCACAGAAAACACAAAGCTATCCCATAAATTTATTTGCAAATTTGTTTCAAACCGGATCACTTGTATTTGGTGGAGGACACGTAGTCCTTCCTTTACTGCAATCTCAAGTTGTTCCAACAGCTTGGGTTGACAACGATACATTCTTGGCCGGTTACGGCTTAACCCAAGCCATGCCCGGCCCACTATTTACCTTCGCTGCATATATAGGCGCAGTATCAAGTCAAGCACCCTCAGGCTGGACTGGTGGTTTGATTGCACTAGTAGCCATATTTTCACCCTCCTTCCTAATGGTGATTGGCATCATGCCGTTTTGGGACCAGTTAAGAAAAAATAGCTCTATCCAACGCTCGATTTTAGGGGTTAACTCGGCAGTAGTTGGAATACTTATTGCCGCCTTTTATAGCCCTGTATGGATAAGTACGGTTTTAAATATGAAGGACATCGGATTTGTAATACTCTTTTATTTATTACTTCAAAAATGGAAGCTCCCCCCCTGGCTTGTGGTTTTATTAGGAGCAATTTTGGGAGTCTTTATCTAAAGAACAAATATGATTCTGGTTTAGGAGTCACAAGCTAATCTAAAGCCCATAGCATAAGTAGCTGATTTAGGATTATGACCGTGCCTTCGTTTTGTTCTAGCAAGATCTCTAAATCTAGCAAAACTTCCCCCCCTAGCAACTCTGTAATCACCGTTGAGCTCAACTAAATGATCAGTCACAACTTTACCGTTTGGATAGGGAGCATAATTATTAGAGACATACTCCTCTACGTTACCAGCCATATCCGCCAAACCAAAAGGCGACTCACCACCAATGAATGCACCTACAGTCGAGGAGGTCAGCAATCCCGTCTCTGCGGTATTCGCTAGATTTGCATCAAATGTATTTCCCCACGGAAATTCAAAGCTTTTAGGCCCCATTGCTGCCCATTCCCACTCTGCCTCAGTCGGCAAGCGATAAGGTATACCAGTTTTTGATTTTATCCATTGCGCATAAGCATCTGCAGACTCAGGGGAGACGGTATACACAGGGTGATTGGATCTCTCTAGAGGAAATCGTCTGAATTCCCACCCACTAGGTATTTCAGGATGTTGTGTATCTAATAAAAATGCTTTGTACTGTGAGTTAGTGACCAGATATTTAGCCATTTTAAAGGCCCTAATCTGCACACTGTGCTCTGGACATTCTTTCTCTATCCATTTTGCTTGCAAGCCAAGGCCATCAAACTCGTCTAATACTTTATCCACATCTTTAAAGTCGAGTCCGATTAAAGCTACACCACTAGGTATTTCAACCATTTCATGTGAAAACTCAGATATTCTAGGATCGCCAACAACAGCTAATAAGTTACCCGCAACCAATCGTTCAACGAGGGTGTATTTATTAGATTGGATCACCTCTAGCAGTTGTTCTAAAGAATTACTACGCAGCCGAGAGTAAACCTGGGGAAGCTTTTCATCAAACCTAAGTGAAACAAAGTGCTGTGGTAGTCCAAGTCGTTCTCTATCATCATTCATGCCACATATAGAGGGTTGAAATGAAGGCCAGTGCCAATCAGTTGGTATATTATCTCTAGCAGACATTTTGAATTACCCTATGGTTTTTTGACTATCTAAGTAGGACTTAAAACGCCTATAAGCCGCTGAAGATGAAAGTTTATTAAATTTTCAAAATCTGCATTAAAAACAAATCCAGAATTTGTAATGTACTGTTGTATGTTGGGAACCGTAATTGCACCGCCCAAAACATTGCAACCCACATATCCAAAGAGTGTTCTAGCGCTGGGAAGTCCAACCGCCCCGCCACTCCAACCTGTAGAGGCGCTAACCAAAAGGACGGGTTTATCAAGGAATGCATTTAAACAGTTAGCGTTGAGGTACTGAAGCCTTGATACCCAATCAATTGTGTTCTTTAAATAAGGTGTAATCAGTCCGTTGTACTCTGGACAAGCAACAATCATTGCATCACATGATGCGAATCTAGAATGGAGATTGAAAACACTTTGTTGAACACCAGGATCTAACTCTAAGTCCTGATCAAACAAAGGGAGATTAATTTCCCCCTGAATAACTAGATCAACACTCACCAGAGTTTCAATTCTTTTAGCCAAATTGCTGAGTAGCCTCAGATTCAGTGATTCCTTTCTTTGACTACCGGATAGCATTAATATTTTTTTCATCACATCGGGCGATCCATTCTGATGCCAATTGCCAACTCACTAACCAGATAAATCCTGATTACTTAGACTAACTTGTTAATCACACTTCCCAACCCTAACGCCGAGGAAGCGGAGGTAAAGTCACTCATCAACTCACTGGCCAAATCTGCAGCCGTTGATGTCGCAGCCTGAGTTTGGGTCTGAGTGTTGGAACTTACAGTTTCGGAGCTTGCAGAGCTCGCAGAAATAGCCGCGGTAGATGAAGTGTCTTTACTCTTCATTGATTTAGCGATTTGCTGAGCACCAGATAAGTCACCCGAATCTAATGCTTTACCTAACTGTGCCAAAGGGGAATTAGTAGCAGAGGTTCCCGAACTTAGTCCTAATGCTGAATATGATTTCTGAGCACTGGCTAAGTCACCTGACTCAAGTGCAGAAAAAAGGTTTGACACATGTTTCTGTTTTTGATTGGCTTGAGTCAACGAATTACTCTGCATGGCCATAGCACTACCACTACCAGATCCGATACGCATTTCCATAACAACTCCCTTGAAAAAATCCTGAAATGAAGCTCAAAACTGATCTCTAACTGTTGAGCACTTTCCTCTAATTAGCATTTTTCAAGCCATACAATATGAAGCTTCTCACCCCCCCGGTTACATTCATTTTTTTAATCTCAAAGTATTGATATCATTGCATTTTTTCTCTATAAACTTGATTTATCAGGAATTGAACTTTTTATCGAGACCGGCAATGTATTGCCACTATTAAAATATATACAACTTAAATTGGCAATCAATATCCGATAATTGACCTATCGGCATAGGTATGGATTTGGTGCATATATTGCTTTATAAGTTCAAATCTAATTTCAGATTGATCTAAAAATACAAGTACAAACCATGATCCATCACAAAGGGCCGATAGCTGGCTTAGCCGCGTGGGGCAACTGGATAGCTACAGCCGGCTACGACAATCAATTGATACTTTGGAATGCAAGAGACAGAACCGCTATCGCGAGAGGATGTCACGATCATTTGGTTAACGATTGTCGTTTTAGCAATGACGGAAAATGGCTGTTGAGTGCAAGCAGTGATTATTCTGCTCGCCTTTGGTCAGTCCCTTCAATGAGACTCCAAACAGTTTTACCAGGACACGGTGACGATGTAGACATGGCCGTTTTCTCACCCGATAGCACAAAGATTTCAACGTGTGCTCTTGATAGATTGGTCCGTATCTTCAGCATCGAGGGTAAATGTCTTCATACAATGGAGGGACACACGGGGAATGTTTTAAGCGTTTCATGGTCAAAGGATGGACAATTTGTGATTTCGTCTAGCGTGGATGGCACTATAAGGCAATGGGATGCAAATAAGGGTGAGTTAATTCAAACAACTAATCTACAAGTTAGAACAGATAGCGTTGAAATTGATCCAAACGGAATTATCTATGCAGGGGATGATTTAGGCAGAATCGCAATTATCTCTGGTCCAAATATTGAATATATACAAGCCCACCGCGCTGGAATAAAAAAATTAGTAGTTAATTTTCAAACCAATCAAATCGTTACATTAAGTTACGATAGATCAATGGCAATTTGGCAAATCAACGCTGACTTAAGCCTCCAAGAACTCTCCAGAACTGACTACCCAGAAACAGTTTGGGCAAGGGCTGCTTGTATATTAGATAGCGGACATATAGCTACGGGTACCTTTGGATCCACTTATGCCCTATATGATCTTAAGACCCATACCTGGGACGTTAGGGGTGTTGAGGGGGGGCGGGCTATCAATGCTGTCCAATTGGCGAAGGGGCAAGTCTACTCAGTTGGCGACTCAGGTGTTGTTCACATTAATGGAGAGCCTGCCTGTTCAATGGGAAGCCTGTGTAACTTTCTTACATCAAGTGAAGACCTTGTCCTGAGTGGCGGGCAGCTTGGTCGGGTATTTAATGCCGATACAGGTGAAGTTTTATACACACACCATTCACCACTTAATTGCGCAGCTGCTTTCACTCATGAGAAAAATCCATATGTAGCAATCGGGGCCTATACAGGTGAAATATTGATATTTAAAAAATCCAGCAATTCTCAAATTGAGCTCATCTCTACTATCAGCGCCTTTGTCAACGCAGTTAAAGGACTTAGCTATTCAAATGGGCTTTTATTCAGCGTATGTGCTTCTACACAAATATCTTGGTACGCCGCAGGCAGTTGGGCGCTCACAAAGACCAAAGAAAAAGCTCATGAACGTATTACAAATGCTTGTTGTGCTATTGGGGAAAATAAGTTTGCAAGTGTAGGTAGAGATCTAACCCTCAGAATTTGGGAGGGTGATTCATCTTCTATTTACGTCACCCCTCACAAAAACTCTGTCAAATGTATAGGCACTAACCCACAGATGACCGTGGTACTGACTGGAAGTTATGGGGGTACGCTGAGCCTATTTGATCTGGATAAAAAGGCTTGGACCAAATCTTCACGCCCCACTAGTTTCGGTATCTCCTCTATTACCTGGGATCAAGAAAAAGAGTGTTTTCTTGCAGCATCTTATGATGGTGAAATTTACGCGTTAAGTACAAACTAAGATGGAAAGTAATATTGTGAAATTAAAAGCAACGTGTAATTTACCCACCCAGTAGGGTACTTTTTATTTACACGCGTTTACACGACTTGCTACAGGAAAAGAACACCTTGCTAGTCCGCTGGAAGAATTGAATCAGGAGTTTCCTATCTTAGTTAGCATTCATTCCGAATGCATGACTGGCTACACCCTATTTTGCCTAAGGTGTGACCGCGGACCTCAACTCGAAGTGACTATGGTGACGCTTGCTTCTGAGGGCCGAGGTATTCTTCTGTACCTTAGCCAAGAAGGTAGAGGTATCGGATTGTTTGATAAAATTAAAGCTTATCAACTTCAAGAAATGGGATTTGACACGGTTGAGGGAAATCGACTTCTTGGATTAGCAGATGATCTCTGCGTTTATACCCTTTGCAAACCGATGTTAGAGCACTTTAATATTAGATCAATTAAACTATTGACCAACAACCCCAACAAGGTCAAAGGACTAGAGGAACTTGAGTTTCAAGTTGCTAGAGTTGATCACACCACGCACCCAAACCTATTCAACGAACGATATCTGGAGACTAAGGCGTCTAAAATGGGCCATATATTTAGCGACATTGAGTCTTAAAAATCGAATTCGCAAACTTTAAAAAATTTACTTAACAAGCAACCAATTAATCTTGCTGCTTAATAAAGAATTTATAAGATTCCGCTAGTTTTCTTGGATATATATATCTGTGTCCTCAATATAGCGCTCTGCTAACTTGATCGCTGATTGTTCATCTTCTCCACATGCCATCACATACCCCAACCTCTCTGCATTTTCAAAAGCTGGCATTACCCTCTCCCCTAACTTTTTAAATAATTCAACGCATTTAAGGTTACTATCAGTCCATGATGGGTGGGTAATACTCTTTAAGGTTCCTGCAACGGGCGACACGAACCACCTTGACACGGCGACTTGGTAGGCCGAATGATCCTCCATACCTTTAGGCCATCGCCCTAAATGAATATCAATTAAATCTTCGTGTATAGACCTTCCTAGTGCGTAACCTACAAGTCGCGCTATCTTCGCCCCCACTAATCTTGGATTAATCTCAATCAGTCGTGGACCGTCAGCGGTTAACATTAACTCAATATGAGTTGCGCCAGAGTTGAAGCCAACTGCATCAAGTATTGAAAACACATATTCCTCCAGTTCAGCATGCGAATCCATTCTGGGCCAGAAACATCCACCCTGAATAGCAAACGAAGGAGGTGGAAACATTTTCTTTACATTAACTCCTAAAAATTTATGAACTCCGTTGAGAGTCAATGTATCAACACCAATAAAATCCCCTTTTAGATAGCGCTCAACCAATAATCGGTCATTAGCTTTAACGCCTAATCCGTAGTCTGCACGACTAGGTAACATAATCTCAACCGGACTAATCAAAGGGTCTAAGTCCAACTCGGTTTGCAAGACAACGACATTCTGAGATCCGTAACCGTCAGAGGGTTTAATCAATAACGGTAGACCAAGTTCTGCAACTGCGTCTTTAATTTCTTGCGTAGTAGTTGCTAAGGCGAATTCGGGCTGAACAATTCCCTTTTCAGAAAGACGTCTTCGCACGCTATATTTATCCCTTAAAAGAACTGCGCTCGCTAAATTTAAATATTGAGTGCCTAAGACTGTTGCTAACTTAGAGGCCTCAATCAGCCTAATTTCGATGAGGCAAATCACTGCTTCGATTGGATTGGATTGATGAACGCTCAGGACATTAGCCAACACAGACTCAAAAGCGAAGTCCTTAACTTCAATTAATTTATATGCAGCGTCTAAATAGGGTCTAATCGGCGCTTGTTTGAGATAAAGATCCAAATCAGAGGTCAAGAATGTGACAGTATCGCCTCGGGTATTGGCAGCCCTCAAAATATCAGTATCGTTTCCCCCAGGGAGATCAATGATTAAGAGATGCGCCATATGGATAAGCCTATTTTTTATAACTATTTACTTGAATTTAATACTTTAAAGCTAGTTTATGGATTAAAGTTTTTCACTCTCCAACCGATTGTAAGCTTACGTGGAAAGTTATCGTATCAATATTTGATTCGAGCTAGCCACGACTAGGAGAGAAAAATGGGAATGCGTATTGGTTCAGGCGGCGGCGGTGCAGCCATGGCTCAAGCAGTCCAAAGTAGCGTGTCACAGTGGCAGCAAACATCGGTGGCAACACCTGCGCCTGCGCCAGCAGCCCCTACGGCTGCAGCTGGATCGCAACTTCTGGCTTCATTGACTCAAGGAACTAATGTAAACACGTACGCGTGATTGCAGAATTCATTGATTTATTGACAAGTTTTAAGCCCTGCAGGACATTGCCTCAAGAAGTGCACTGTAGGGTTTAATTAATTATCAAACCCGTTTACTACATATAAAAACGGCCATAGATTGCCACTTAGTTCAAATTAAAATATTTCACTTTTATTTTTGATAACTAATAAAAAAGCTTGAATGCTGTGGCATTTCAATAAGTACTGATTAATCAATCACTTACCCAAGATATATATTTTCGAACAGGCGGCAAACCATTGCCAGCAGACCTGTGGCATAAGTTATGCATACAAGTCGGTGTCACTGCTTTCAGTTTATGTTGATATAGACAAACAGAGCAATTTTCAAACCAGGTAATTTTGACACCAGGGGAATATTATGGGAATGGGTATTGGTTCATCGTCTGCTGGGTGGGCCTCACAGGGTCCATCTTCATTACAAAGCTCATCTGTTAGCAACTGGCAACACAAGCAATCTGGTTTGAAAGCTCTCAATTCTGCACTGCAGTCTGGAGATTTGGCCTCTGCTCAAAGTGCATATTCAGCAATAAGTGCAAACATCCCCAACATCAGTAGCTCAAGTCCACTTGGTCAAATTGGAGCAGCTCTTCAGTCCGGAGATATTGCAGGCGCGCAAAAATTAGCATCTTCTATGCACACTGGGCGTATGCATGGACACGGAGGTGGTGATGTAGATGGGAACCAGAACGGAGCTAATTCGGTTGCTGGTGCTACAGGAACAGCATTTTTAAGTGCTTTCCTTGGAGCGATAAGTCCTTCCTCCTCTGTTACACCCACTTCTTCAACTGGAGGTACAACAACTCTCAACTCAGTTGGAGCCAATGGCTCGACATCCTCCAGCGCTAACCTACTCAGTAATTCACCAGGTGGTGCGTCAGCACCATCGGTTAACCAGATTGCACAAGACGTAACTTCCTTCTTGCAAAATCTATTTACAACGTTAGAACAAGGTGCCGCAAGGTCGGTTGGTACCCCAGCACCAATAATGACAACCAGCTCGGCACTGGGTGGAGCAAGTAGTGGAACGGAAACTACGCCGTCCTCTGGTACCGCTGGCCCTGCGTCAACTCAAGCCTACAACCCAGGTTTCCAACAAGGTTACGGCGGCGCTATCAATCAACTTACTAGTAATTTGCAGTCCTTGATTTCGCAGCTAGAGGGAGCTAGCTCATCAAAAAGCACATCAATTTCCAATGCTCCAACAGCGTCTACTTCGAGCTCAGGCATCACACAAACAGCACTAACGGCAGGAACAACGGCAACTACTGCTTCTGCCACACCGAGTTCTGCGTCAACAATTTCACAATTACAACAAAGCTTTGGGACCCTTATCAGTGACGCAGGTGGAACCGCAACAAACTCCTCTTTAACGAGTTTTTTGCAAAACTTTGAACAAAATTTGCAAACAAACGGGACAACAGGAAACCTTATAAACACGCAAGCCTAATTAGGCAGCGTAAGTGGGGTAGAAATTTTAGGCTTCCCTAACCTATTGTCAACAGTTATTTATGCGCAATTGTTTAATAAAATCACACCAATTGCGATTGATCAATTTCGGTCAAATCCCACTCCTCGCATTTCTCAACATTTGATAAAGATCAAATGAAGTATCAAATTATCTCCTAGTATCGAGGCAATACATAAACCTTACTAGGTGATAAGAATGAGAATAAATACTAATGACTCACAAATTCGATCACACACTGATTTAGAAAAATTTAGGTTCCTCAAATATCATTTAATTGCCTCAATTCTTACTCTCATATTCCTGGGCGTGGCGAATCAAGCTAAGGCGGTTCCCACTTTTGCAAGGCAAACAGGCCAAAGTTGCGTAGCCTGTCATGCAGGAGGGCAATTTCCCGAGTTAACGCCTTATGGTCGAATATTTAAGTTAACTGGATATACGATTGGCTCTCAAGGCAATCCATTTTCAGCAATGCTGATAGCAGATGTAACTCAAAATAAAAACAACATCGACTCTACAGGCTCCACAATTTCACAATTGAACAACGTTCCAATTATTGATTATGGAAGCGTTTTTGTGGCAGGTAAAATAACCGATAACATTGGCGGTTTCTCTCAATTTACTTATAACGTATACGATTCAATAGATTCAAATAAAAACTGGAGGGGTCATCTCTCCTCCGACAATACAGACGTAAGATATACCAATCGGTTCCTAACAAGTGCAAACGATCTTATTCTAGGCGTGACAGTTCACAATTCACCAGGCGTACAAGACGTTTGGAATAGTTCATCTGCATGGGGATACCCTTATGTAGCGCCCTCTGGCAGTACAGCTGGATTTAATGGTCTGCCAGTTTCAACCGTGTTAGACGGATCCCTTGGCGCAAAATTCGCGGGGATTGGTGGCTACGCTTATTGGAATAAGTCAATTTATGTCGAGTTAACCGGATATGAAACCGCAAGTGGATTTTGGAGGGTCTTTAATTTAGGTAACAAGGCCGGAAATCTAAATTACCCCATCACCTATTCTGACGGTATCAGTCCTTACTTACGCGTAGCTTACACACATGACTGGAATGAGCAAAACGTTATGGTGGGTTTGATCGCTATGAATACAAATATATACCCCACTGATCCAAATACAGGATTTCCCATACTAGGCGCTACTACACATTATCAAGATAAAGGGATTGATGCTCAGTACCAATATTTATTGGATCCACACACCGTATCCGCTCACTTCAGATACGTTCGTGAAAATATAAATGATGACACAGGCGGAATTTACGCTACATCTGCACATACTAGCTCCACCTTTACAAAGATTACCTATACATACAGAAACCAATACGGAGTTGATTTAGCTTACAAGAGCATTACCGGTTCACCCGATTCTCAAGCATATATAGGCAACGGAACAAACACCTATACGGGCAGTGCAAACAATTCTCCCAACACAAGGCTTTGGACGCCTGAGGTATTTTGGCTACCCATGCAAAACCTTCGAATCGGTCTTCAGTACAACCTTTATACGGAGTACCTAGGAGCTACTACAAATTACGACGGTAACGGCAGAAATGCGACTGACAATAATTCTGCATATTTATACGCATGGATGGCATTTTAATAAGGAGCCCTCATGACAAACAAGACTATTCACTTCTTTAAGAACTCCTGCGCAGCCCTATTGGCTTCTTTATTAGTCGCCTGTGTCAGTCCAGACAAGGGAAGAAATCTAAATGATCCTAGTCTCAAAGGTGCTCAAATTGCTGTTCAAGCCTGCTCTAATTGCCACGGAATCAATGGACAGGCCATGTCACAGCAATTTCCCAAATTAGCGGGCCAGCAAGTTGAATATCTAAAAGCTCAACTCACAGATTTCAAAGGCCATGCTCGCAAGGATCTCAGCGGGACTCAATATATGTGGGGAATCACAAATCTGACTCAAACTCAAGTGGAAGAGTTGGCTACCTACTTCTCAACTCAGCCCCCCATGAAGGGGACAAGAGTAAAAAATGCCGAGACTCAAATTGGTGAATCTATTTTCAAAAATGGACTAGCATCACAAGGGGTTATGGCATGTAGCAATTGTCACGGGCAAGAAGCTCTGGGTGTAGCAGAAATTCCCCGATTGGCAGGGCAACACCCGAACTATCTATACAAACAAATCATGGTGTTTAAGAATACTGACGACCGTCCTAGAGGGCAAGCAATGAAGCAAATTATTCATAACATGAATGACGAGCAAGCACACGCGGTAGCTGCTTACCTATCATCACTTGATTGATAACCCAATAGCAATCCTTAGGTAAGTCCCCCATTAGCGAGAACGTAGCGTAAAATAAACTTTGAATTTATCGTATTTTATTTTCAAAGTTTTTGATGTCTACTGACTTTAATTGCACTCAATGCGGGCAGTGCTGCCACAACCTTAATATTCCTCTAACGGTCAATGAGGCCAAGGCCTGGCTTTTAAGAGGCCATAAACTCAAAATATTGACTGAGGCTATTCCGTGGATCAATGACACACCTTTAACAGATGATGTGTTAATCAGAAAAAAAACGATGACTTTTGAGGGCTCAAGCGGGAAACTCAACATTAGAATTTTAATGACCCTCGTGGGCTATTTCACCCATGGATGCCCTAATTTAGATTCGAATCAGCGCTGCACTATTTACGAATCAAGACCCCTAACCTGCAGAATTTATCCATTTGAGATGAATCCTAAAATAATTTTAAATCCTAAAAATAAACTGTGTCCCGACGCCGCTTGGAAGACCACTTCCGAGGACACAGGACTCATAACTGGCAATCAACTTTTTATGGTCGATCATGATACACAAGTCAATATAAATAAAATTTATACTCAAAGTATTTCAGATGTGGAGGACAAGAAAATCATTTGTCAGAGCCTTGGAATTAAAACCACTTCACTCTCAAACAACGGCTACCTATTCCATTTAGTAGATCCAGTGAAGTTATTGAATATCTTGAAAACAATAACCCCTTCAATTAAAGCGGATAGCCAAGAGAGGACAGAGATGATTGACTGGGTCATATACACCCAAAAGGAGGAAACTCTCAACGATCTAATTTCGGTAGGCAGTCACGCGAGTATTCCTGATCAATATAAATCTGATCAGGAAGAATACATTCCCCTTTAGTATTGAAGGGAAATGTATTCTTCAACAGCTAGCACATTAATAAACAAATCAACAAGTATCGTTAATTAAGTGCTTGGCTTTTGGTTTTACGTATTCTTAGGGGACTAATTTTTTGCGCTCACTTTATCAGCCAACAATCTATCAGCCAACAAACGGATAATCCGTATAACCTTTTGCATCGCCTGCGTAAAAAGTACTCATGTCAGGCGGCGTCAAAGCGACCCCGTCACGCATACGTCTAACGAGATCAGGATTAGAAATGAATGGACGCCCGAAACCAACCAAATCTGCTTCGCCGTCCTCAAGCACTTTCTCGGCAGTTTCTTTAACAAAACCACCTGCCAGTATGAATGGGCCATTAAAAGCTTTGCGAAGCTTAATTTTGTACTCATGCGGAACTGCAGGAGCACCCATTGCCGAGTGATCTAATACATGAAGATACAAAAGTCCGAGTTTAGATGCATGAGCAACCAAGTCCAAGAACTGCTCTTCTGCGCCAACGAATTCACCGGTATTATTAAATGCTCCAAACGGGGAAATACGGATTCCTGTTTTTTCAGCACCAATCGCTTTGGCAACAGAGTCGATGATTTCAATTGCGAATTTATTTCTTGCTGAATTTGATCCGCCGTAAGCATCGGTGCGTTTGTTTACATTACCATTTAAAAACTGCTCAATCAAATAGCCGTTGGCTGCGTGAATTTCAACTCCGTCAAAACCAGCTGAAATTGCATTAACAGCGGCCTGTGTGTACTCTCCAACCGCATTGGTAATGTCAGTCTGTGTCATGGCATGGGGTGTACTATGGGGTTGCATACCTTTGGTATCGGAATAAATCTCACCAGGACAAATTTCTGCTGTGGGGCTGAAGACCTGCGCACCTTCTGGTAAATTGGAGTCGTGGGTAACCCGTCCTGTATGCATCAATTGAATTACGATCTTTCCCCCCTTGTCATGCACGGTCTTTGTTACTTTTTTCCAACCGTCTATTTGAGCTGAGTTGTAAATACCTGGAATTCTTGCGTACCCTACTCCGTTAGGTGAGGGAGACGTACCTTCAGTAATTATCAATCCTGCTGTAGCCCTTTGACCATAATAATCACACATTAAATCATTTGGGGTATTTGCAACCACAGCGCGGCTTCTAGTCATGGGGGACATGATGATCCGATTTTTTAAAGCCAAATGGCGAGCGGTGTAACTATCAAATAACATTTTTTATTCCTATTTTGCAAAAAGATATGACATAACGTTTAGTTGAATCATTTGTTGAGTTTATATATTTTTCAATCTCCCCTGCTTGACTAAGGTCACATTTTTGCAATTAAGACAACCTACCCTACAATGAGCCGCATCAACTGCAATCCATAATTACACAAGGAGTTACCTCACAATGCGCTATAGATTACTTGGCCACACCGGCTTATATGTTTCAGAATTATGTCTAGGCACAATGACCTTTGGTAGCCAGGGATTTTGGGCTGTGATGGGTGGACTTAAGCAACAAGAGGTTAACGAACTGGTCAAGGAGTCATTTGAGCAAGGGATTAACTTCTTTGATACCGCAAACGTTTACTCTCTGGGGGAGTCTGAATCTTTACTCGGCGAATCCCTCAAGAAATTAGGACTTCCTAGAGATGAAATAGTAATCGCCACAAAATCTACGGGAATCATGGATGAGAAGCTACCTAATGCCAGAGGCCAATCAAAGATTCACATTTTCAACGAAGTAAATGCAAGTCTAAAACGTCTACAAGTAGACCATATCGATTTGTATCAGTTGCACGGATTTGATCCACTAACGCCCTTTGAAGAGTCACTTAGCGCCTTAACAGAACTCGTTAAGGCCGGAAAAATTCGTTACACCGGGCTTTGTAATATGGCATCTTGGCAAATTATGAAGGCACTTAGTGTGTCTAGGCTCAACGGACTTGAGGAGTTCAAAAGTGTTCAATCCTACTACTCCATTGCAGGCAGAGATTTAGAACGCGATGTCATTCCACTCGTCCAAGATCAAAATCTCGGCCTCATGATTTGGAGTCCCTTGGCGGGCGGATACTTGTCCGGAAAATTCAGTG
The DNA here is from genome assembly GCA_903896615.1 of uncultured Burkholderiales bacterium. Taxonomy (GTDB): domain Bacteria; phylum Pseudomonadota; class Gammaproteobacteria; order Burkholderiales; family Burkholderiaceae_C; genus Limnohabitans. Next base: position 3,844 of record CAITYM010000051.1, on the reverse strand, counting down.
ACGGCAAGTCTAGCCCTGATTCTGCAAGGCGTGCAACCTTTGACTTCCCGCCCCTAAACAAAGACCGAGCCCACCAATGTATTGAGGCGATGCGACCCATCGCACATAAACATAAAGTCTCTGTTGCCCAAATTGCTCTTGCCTGGATTCTCTCCAACAAGGCAGTCTCAACGATCATTGTTGGTGCAAGAAAATTGGAGCAGTTACAAGACAACATCCAAGCAACTAAACTTACCCTGGATACAGAGGATTTATCGGCTCTAAACACCGTGAGTTCTTTGCCCGTTGAGTATCCAAACTGGATGATCTCGATGCAAAGTCAATACCGAGTAAATACGCCGGTTAAGGACTAAAAATAAACTCGGAACCCAGAGCAATACACAGTTACTACGTCCGTATAACGCTTATTGAGAGAGGAACTCATTTTCTACACTTGGCACTTAACCCACCTTTAACTTAGAGGTTCCTTGCTAACATTTCCTGTTGAGCACCAATTTGGTGCTCAACAGGGCGCATATTACCCACAAGTACCAGTTATTTCTCATAAAATAAGCAAACTAACAATTGCTTGATTAATGACGTATCTAAACTATTTCTCTATATTAGTAATATTAATAGGTACCGCCAACGGATCCATAAAGGGATGGCTATCACAACTCTATTATTTGCTATTTGTGATTGTTTTTTATGTGTTTTTTAGAAAAATTAGCCACGGTGATTTTTTCTTTGTGATCCTGCAAGAGTTAGATCCACATACTCAAAAAATTGTACAACTTGAGGTGGTTTTCATCTCCCTACTTTTTCTCTTTTACGGAGTTAGAAAATTACACAATGCAATTTTTGAGAAAGTTGATGAAGTACCAGGGCACAAAGTCGTTGGAGCCCTACTTGGCTTAGTCATTAGTTTCTTTTTGATCGTATTTCTAGGCCAGGTTATCGAGCTAACTCATTACAGGGAGGATGAGTGGTGGATAAGTTCTATTGAATATGATTTGTCAGCTAAAACCCTAGATTTTTTGAACTTTGTAATTTTTAACGACTAGAATTTGTATCGACCTTTGTAGCCTCAACCATATAGACCTGTGCTTTCCTTACAGCGTTATCTATAACAATAGCCGTATTATTAACGCCCACGGTCGCTACAAAGACTCCTAGAAAAAAAGCAAGAATGTATCCCATAGCATCTAGATTCCGTGAATTTAGCTTAAGTGGCGGTAATGACTGGTTGAAAATGAAATTTGGGCCATAGGTCAAACGGCATATTTGATACGCCATAAGTCCACAGTTGATGATTCGGTACTATTCTTAATAACTTGAGTGACAATTTCCAACTTGTGGATACAAACCCAGATTTATCATTTGGTAATTAAGAACCTACACAGTAAGTTCGGCATGACTCGCAATAACTAAATACCTGATCAAACCTCTCAGGACAAACTCTTAGTTTAGTGTTCAATTGATCTATTAATCCGGATTTTCAGCTAAACTAATCAGCTCTCATTCCTAGTACCTTGGAGCGGATAAATTGACAAACCCTTTAAATTCCACCGATTCCCCAATCAAAGTTGGCTTAGTTGGCTACGGATGGTGGGGTAAGACCATTGCACGCCAGCTTCAAATGTCTAAGCACATAGCGCTTGCGGCTGTTGCAGAGGTCTCCCCAGATATCCGCACTGAAATGTCCAACGACCCGCTGCTGAATAAAGTACAAATCCACGAAACAGTAGATTCCTTGATCAATCAAGAAGGTCTTCATGCAGTAATTTTGTGCACTCCGCACCTTGAGCACTCCGTCCAGATAGTAAAGGCAGCACAACGCGGATTACATGTATTTTGCGAAAAACCTCTCTGTCTTAACCTCCAAGACGCCGAACAAGCGATAGCCGTTTGCAAAGAACATCACCTTGTTCTTGGCATTGGACATGAAAGGCGTTTTGAGCCAGAGATCATGCTCCTAAGAGAAATGATCGCTAAGGGCACCCTGGGTGAAGTACTCCAAATCGAGGCAAATTTCAGCCAAGACAAGTTCTTTGCACTACCAAAAAACAACTGGCGTTTGTCGAACGCCTTTGCCCCGGTTGGTCCTTTAACCGCTACGGGCATACATCTAGTAGATCTAAGCATAGCGATCCTTGGCCCCTGTGAACAATTATGGGCCCGATTGGCTACGCTGGGTTCGGATTTCGAAAATGGAGACACCCTTGGGATCATGATGGGCTTTAAAAATGGAGCCAATGCAATGATCTCTGCAGTACTTGCTACTCCCTTTGAGGGAAGATTTGCTGTTTACGGCTCCAAGGGATGGGTTGAAATAAGGGACCGTACCCACCCAGAGAATCCTACGGGCTGGAACATCACCACAGTTTTACGGGGGCATGAGCCCGTCACAAGGTTTGCGCCTGCACACCCTACTGTTCTTGCAAATTTAGAAGCTTTTGCACTTGCCGTAAAGGGGGTAACGCCCTATCCGGTAAGCGCGGCGGATATGCTTGCCAATGTTGCAGCATTGGAGGCAGTTATGATATCTGCAAGAAGCAAAAAACTCGAAACCGTTCAAGCATCATCGTTGGCGTCTCCTACTTCAAGCACCAATTAAAAGCGGGGGAAACTTGGTTAACTTATCTTTAACACCGAAAAAAAACGAGCCCAAGTCAACTAGCAGCTCCATACCAAAGTCAAAGCCTGTAATCCCCGCTTTGAAACCAGCCAAACGGCTAAGCGGGGCTGAGCGTGAGCAACTCATAGCACAAGAGGCTGTTAAGTACTTTGCAGAGGTGGGTTTTGGTGGCGACACGAGGGAGCTTGCACAACGACTCGGGGTAACACAGTCCTTACTTTACAAGTATTTCCCCAACAAAGAAGCCTTGATCAATAGGGTCTTTGAGGAAGTTTACTTGGGTAGATGGAACCCTTTTTGGGAGACGGTCATTAATGACCGAAGCATTTCCCTGCAAGAGCGGCTTACTCGCTTGTATATCGAATACGCCAAGGCTGCGCTGACACGTGATTGGGTCCGAATTTTCATGTTCTCTGGCCTGAGGGGTGAGGATATCAACCGCAAATATTTAGATATTCTGAAAACCAAAATTTTAGAACCCATTGCCATAGAGCTTCGTCACGAACTGGGACTCCCCTCAATTAGTGAAATGCCCCTCAAAACAGCAGAGATCGAAATGGTCTGGAGTATCAACGCGCGCGTTTTCTACTTTGGACAAAGACAGTGGATCTTTAACGTGCCTGTGGAGGATAACTTAGATGATCTGATCCGCCAAACAATTGCACACTTCATGGCTGGCGCAGTCAAAGTTCTCCCCGAAATACTAGGCGTTTAAACCAAGTCCCCTAACTACCCCCTCTTTTTAGGGAAATTACTGATTGATATAGATCAAATGATCACTTCAAATACACTTAAATTGCAAGTGATCAAATGAACACTAAAAAACCACTTATGACAACTGACCTCAGAAAAGCGCTTGGCACCTTTGCAACTGGCGTAACCATTGTGACAACTCTCACCAAAGACAAACAACTTGTTGGGGTGACAGCTAACTCATTTAGCTCGGTCTCGCTAGAACCCCCTATCGTGCTTTGGAGTTTAAAGAAAAACTCTCCCAGCCTGCAAGCCTTTGATCATAGTGGTCGTTTCGCAGTAAACGTACTCGCACTTGACCAGACTGAGCTGTCAAAACGTTTTGCAAGCCCTATACCAGACAAATTCAGCACTGTTGCCTACAACGAAGGGATTGGCGGACTCCCGCTGATTGAGAATTGCGTAGCAACGTTTCAATGCAAAACACACCAACGTATCGAGGCGGGTGACCATATCTTGTACCTGGGTGAGGTT
>CAITYM010000050.1 GCA_903896615.1 uncultured Burkholderiales bacterium | reverse complement strand
TCGTTGTTAGCCGTTATAAGCTTAGCCGCTGCTTGTGCAAAATCTGTGCGAGCCTCAGGCGACATTTGCGCCCATTTTTTCTCTTGACTGGTCTTCCATTTTCTATGCTTGTACAAATGGCGCAGTACTCGTTCCGGCTTATAGTCTTTTTCGGGGGGCAAAATACAAGCAGCTATAACCAGATGCCTACTTGAACCACCTTTTGTATAAGGCAGACCAAAAGACCACCCTGTGTCGCCACTCTCGTCTAAATAGATATGTGCTGCCATAACGCCAGAAAAAGAAATGGCTCCGAGTTGGAGCCATTAAAAGGTGGCAGTCCCTGAGTCCGACGCGCTTTAAGCGCGCTTAGGATACCTTTGTTGGCGTCCCGGATGGTTCAGGATTTACCTGCCTCATTTTCAATTGTAACCAATCTTTCCTCTTTAGCAAAGCCTTAAACTAAAATTGCAAGGGTAATTAACAACGAAGGCGGATTAATATATTGACAGGAGGAATAAGAGAGTTTTTAAACCTTTCGTATGTCAAATCAGTACTTGGAGGACTATTTTGGATAGGAAATTAACTAGAAATTAGTGAATATTCTGGGGAATTAATTCTTAAAACTTTACTCCAAGACTCTATCGAATGCACAAATTTGATTCACAAGATTGAGGGTTTACCGCCCTCTTTTTCAATACATCCTCTTGTTGGGCAATAACAATCACCGAGGAGGGATGATTAATCATCGCTCCAATCAAACCGAGATGGGATCCGCCTTGGTCATAATCGTCTCGCAAAAATAGTATTTGTCCAGGCAAGACGTCAAAGTTAGATTTCAATGGGACCGTTTGTTTAACGATAAGATCAGTATTCCTGGCCACTCAGGAAAAGTCGTAATTTCCTGGTTTAAGCTCAAAGTACATAACGCTCTCTTTATTAATAGAGCCTATCTAAGTTGTATTCACATAAATGTCTGCTGAAAAGGATTGGTTGGAATTAAATAGACTACCTATAAGTTTTCCAGTGAAGATATAAACTTTTGCTGTGCTTGGATTAGATTCGAAACGAAATAAATCAATTTGAGTCTGTTCATCAACTTTATCAACCTTAGCGGGCGTATTCCAACCGCACAATTAGGTGAGCATTGTTATACATAGTAATAATTTCAATCAGTTCGCTAGGAGTATTCTTGAATTTTTAAAAGGTTGTAATTAATAATGCCGAAGTTCGTTTGTTAAATTTGAATTAATAAAGTCAGCGTATTTCTCGAAGAGTTTGCAAAATTTGATCGTTGGAAATATATTTTTGATTCTGTTATCAGTAGGATTGTTTTCAAAGTAAATCAAATCCCAAGCTTTAAACTTACTAACGGTGTAAGCAATATTTCTTTGACTGTATTGGATTGAGTTATGCAAGGTTTTGGAATTAATGCTTAAACCCGAATAATGATTCTTGGCAATGAATAGAAAGAGATCAAAGCAAATTTGATTTTTGCCAAGATTTAAATTTAAGCTTTCCCATTCCCTTAGTTCATATAAAAATGTGGAAAGTCTTTTAATGCTTTGATGCTCTTTGCTCATGCCTGCATCGTAACTTTAATTATTTGTTGTTATCTAATTAATATGTATGTATTAAGTGCATAGTTTGCATGCATTTATTTGTAATTCATATGCAAAATTTGCAAATTCTTTTAAAGCTTGCAATATATATATGCAAACTATTGCATGCAATATGTGCACTCAATAGATTTGAGATTTGATAACTTTCATAATATTATGAGGAGACTAAATTAAATGTAAATACTTTACCCCATTGACTATGAAGTTCTCTATTCATAAAACCTTGTTTGTGCTGTCAATTTTCTTTTTAAGTTTTTCTTCAAAAGCGGACTCTGCGATTGATACAACAGGCAAAATCTATTTGCAAGCAGGGTACTCGTCATTAAATATCAACTACGGGAAATATTCTTACAACATAGGCTCAACTTACACCGCATATCTTGGAGGGAATATAAATAAATTCTTTGGATTTGAGCTATTGGGTGCAACGACAAGTACGACAGATTACTCCACTACTCTTAATTTTGACGGTATCTTTGTCAAGCCTAAATATGCACTCAATGACTATCTTGAAATATTTACAAGGATAGGCTTGAACGAGGTTAACTTAAACACTAGTTATGCTGGCAGATATACAGGCTCATATTTGGCTTACGGGGGTGGAATTAATTTCTATATCTCAAATGACAAAAGGCAGTATTTTCAACTCGACTACATGAGCTGGGCTCATAACAATGGCTATTCTCTCTCTGGCGCTGGGCTTGGTTACGGATATAGGTTTTATTAAATCAATTTCACACCCTTACTCAAATGGCTAAACTCAATTACTTGCTCCCAATGCTCACGCTCACCTCCCTTTTGGTTGGGTGTGCAAATATGGTTAACCAAAAAGCTATAAACGAGACCAATAATGCTTTAAGAAACGGGGACGTTCCAACTGCACTAACTATTTTAGAAGAAGCTAATAAGAATAAAAAAGAAAAAGATACGCCTTATTACTTAGACAAGGGTGAGATTACTAAATATCTTGGAGTGCAAAATTTAAGTGAGAGTTCATCGTCTTTATTGAGGGCCGATTCTGTCGTTCAGGACTGGCAAGCAAAGGCTACTGTTAACTTAGCCAAGAATACGGGTGATTTTTTGAACTACTTTTTTGCCTCCATTGGGTCCAACTCTACCTATGAACCTAAAGATTACGAAAAGAGCCTTCTCAGCTATGAGCTAGCTTTAAACCACGTTCTTGCGGGCCGATGGGATTTAGCTACGGTTGAAGCTAAAAAAATGGCTGAACGTGAAACCATCATTAACCAATTGCATGAGAAAAGCGTAGCCGCACTCAGTGCAAAAGAATCTGAATTTCGTAAAAACAGGGCTCAATCCTATACGAGGATCGACAATATCAACGGTTATCCAGTTAATCTAATTAATTCGACTGAAATTAGTAGTCTTAAAAATGCATACCAAAATGCAGCAGCCCACTACCTTGCTGGATATATTTTTGAACAACAAGGGGACGTGGGCTTGGCTGCACCAGGCTATAGAACAGCACTTGAGCTAAAGCCCAATAATGGTCTCTTCGAATTAAGTCTTGGACTGCTTGATAAAAACGTGGAATCAGTCCGTAGGGGCGGGCGGATGAACTCAGATGTATTGGTAATAGTCGAGACGGGCTCAATACCAAGGGTCAACTCTCACAAATCTAATTTGACTTTCAATACCCCACAAGGACCCAAAATAGTTACCTTCAATCTGCCGGTTATAGAGAACCCAACTCCCGTCTATAACCCCGGCTCTGTAAATATAGGTGGGCAAAGTGTCATTTTGTATCAAGCTGCAAATTTAGACGCTATGTCACGCAGACAGCTAAAGGATGATATGCCTGGATACTTAATAAAGGCTAGCACGCAAGCTCTTACACAACTGGTCGCACAGGCAGCCGCTCAAGCAGCTGCGGCTAAGAATAACAACCAAAATGCTGGAATATTTGCGTCCCTAATGGTTGGGATGGCTTTGTCAGTAGGAAGTGCTGACGTTAGACAGTGGTCCACACTGCCTAGCATGATCTACATGGGTAGAGTCACAGTAGCTAAGGGGGAGAGTAATTTCTCGATTCCCACTCCATCCGGAAATTTTTCCTTACCTCTGCAATTCGGACAAGATTATCAAATCGTGCATGTCAGGATTCTTGGAGGGCGTGCCATTGTCTCAACAATGGGCGCTAAAGGTGCGATGAGTGATTACAAAATCACAAACCGTGATACGCCGTTTTATTTATCCAACCTTGTTATGAAGAGCAGTTATGCACTTCAATAACTTTAACCACTTTAATATATGTTTAAAAACTCACTAATTAAATCGGGCGTAATTGCAATAGTTGTATTTATTTCTGCATGTAACTCAACACCCTCAATTGATGAGATGACGGTGAGAATGCGCAACACGGACGAGGTCAAGATTCTTGATCTGCGCAGTGTCAAGGTAAATAATTTACTGAAGACAGAAGCCACGATCTTGGTTAAGTCTACAAATAAGTCAATTACTTACCGTTTTATGTGGATTGATAAAAATGCGTTTCAAGTCTATGGAGATGAAGCCTGGAAGCCACTTCCAGTAGGCAGTGGACAGTCTGGCGTTTTAATCGGTATCGCACCTGGGCCCGCCGCAGAGACTTTCCGTCTTGAGTTAAGTTCTGATTAATTTTTTAAGGTAATAGAAAAATGTTTAATTTAAAGCGAATTCATTTGTTAGCCGCAATGTGCGTATTGATAATAACCGTTGGATGTGCATCAAGTCCGAGCGTTAAATACGGTGACTCAAAGGGTGTTGAAACAGTCAATACAGATTTTGGGTCTACAGATCTTCAAACTATCGCAGAAGCAATGACTCGCTCGTTGCTAGAGTCTCGCGTTGTTCTTGATTCAAGGGAGCCGCCTAGGGTGACTGTTTATGACGTCAGGAATAAGACTTCTGAGTACATCGATACAAGCGCTATTACCGCGAAGATCAGGGCTCAACTTACAAGAAGTGGAAGAGTTAAATTTACGGTTAGTACAACAGAGATGCAAAACCAGGTCGACGAGTTAAAGCGTCAAACTCAGTCTGGTCTGTACTCAGCTCAGAACCAAACGAAGATGGGCAACATGAACGGGGCTAAATACCGCGTGGAGGGCTTTATTGGATCCATCGTTAAACAAACCAAAGATGTTAAGGATGTGTTTTATAACTTTCATTTAAGTCTCATCAACAACGAAACAGGGGACATTGAGTGGGAAGATGAGAAAGAGATTCGTAAAACCGCTACTCGCTAATCTGTTGAACGGCAAAGATTATGCAACACGACTTTTTAATAATTAACCCTATGCGAATCCTAAAAGCAAAAAGCCCTTTTGCATCTGCGGTATTCAAGTTGCTAAGCGCTTTTTACATAATTGGGGCATCAGTTTCATATGCACAAATTGCTTCGCAATTAGCTCCCCTATCTACAGTCTCTGAAGTTAAGGCAAGCCAAGACGGCGTAATCCCTCAACCTCAAATTGAATCTGCAACTTCTGTAAAAAAGGGGGAACCTGTAGATTTCAAGATGACGATTGGAGGCGGAGGTTCAGAGAGTTCGACAACGAGTACAAGTACAACAACATCAGGCACTACTACCTCTGATGTTCAACTGCCAACTGCATCGCCAACGGCAATTTCGCCCCCTAGACCCAAAATACCTAACTCCATAGCAGTCACTGATTTCTCGGTCAAAAATGAATATCAAGAGTTCTTTTATGACGAAAAGGCCAGTGCTAAAGGTTCCTTTAACACAAACAGTAACTTTGGTCCCACAGGCGGAGTTCCAGTGTTACCCGTTGATGGGAGTACTCCTCAAGTCCAGGGCCCGATAACTTACACGGGTAATACAGTAGTTACAGCTAACTCCGACTCTAATTACGCCAAAAACTTTGGTACTAAAAGAACCATCTCCTACGGTGAAATACGCGGGATCAATGCTGACATTAAAGCCGCTCTCCTTAAAGCTGGTTACAAGGTAGTGCAATCCGCCCCTAATGTTTCTAAGGAGAAGCAAGGGGACGAGTATTTTGATCTGAGAGAGCGAATAAAGAGGGGAGATTTTGCTGACGCGCAGTACGTTTTACAGGGAACTATCGTAAATGTAGATATTCGAAGCACAAATGATCAAATTGCCGGCACCAGTGACTACGCATTTCGACTTGAATACTCACTCCTTGCGGACTTCACGCTGGTCAATACAGAAACGCTTGAGGTGAGCGCGGCATTTAATGCAATGGGCAGTGGTCAGGATATGTATTTAGGCAAGTACAACGCTAACTTCGTACCAAAGATTAACAAAATCACTAAAGAACTTCTTGTCTCTTTTGGTCAAGAGGCAGAGAAGAAGTTGTATGAACAACTCCCGAACCTAAACAAAAAGGAAACCGGTTTAGGTAGCCTCTTCTCTAGCAAACAACAAGAGGCAGCCGGGGTCGGTGACCCTAGCACTCTAAAAGTTTACAAGCCGGGCAAGAATTACGACTCAGGTAAAGAGATTAGCACGGATATTCCACTCACAATTTATAAAAAATAATTTTCATTAAAGGATAATCATGAAAAACAAAAAACTAAAATTTCAAAATCTAATAGCTGTGTCACTGCTCCTTGGAATGACCAATTCATTTGCACTTGATGATTCTGACCTTCAATATAACGCTATTGGACTAGGATTTTCATCAAGTTCCGTAGGCGGTTACACGCAGAAAATAAAAAGTTCCGTTCTTAGTGGAAGTTATTTGATTAATGACAGTATTTATATCGGGGGTAGTGTTAGTAACGCTACTTTCAGTCCACCTGGTGTAACGCAGGTTAAATACAGTGGAGCAGATTTTGATATTGGTTATCGATACGGTATTTCAAGGACTACAGACCTAACTACAAGTGTTGATTACTCCTCGACAGACATTACTGAAGCTGGCTATACCGGAGTTACACAGAACGGTGCATCTGTTAATTTCGGTATTAGGTCGTTGGTGATGCCAAATGTTGAACTGGGTGGAGGATTGAGTTTCGAGAATTATCAAAACCAAATAACAAACTCAAATCTTGCGCTAACCTCAGGCACAGCTACGCAACTAACCGTTGGGGTAAGGCTTTTTATTACTAAAGAATTTGCGGTGAGAGGAGCTTATGGGTACTCCTCTTCCAATAACTCAAACGGTAAAACAAATACAAGTAATAGTGTTGGATTATCGGCTGCGTATTATTTTCAATAATTAATCAGTAAGCAAAGGTTCCGGATAAGAATAACTGCTTATCCGGTATAACTTCCTTATCAGTCGCATAGGTTTCTTTGACAACTGTAGAGTTAACACAAACACCTATTGAGTCCACATCAGCAGTAATTAATAATGCACATACCGAACAGCAAAAACCGAGCAGGCAGCAATGATTAAGCTAAATAGAGCGATCAAAATATAGCGACAAAGGTAATGGGGTTAGTACACTGATTATGTATGCAATCACAAACTCTAAGTTTGAACTCTAGTCTAAATGCCCCTTATATTCAGTTATCAAATTTAATAACTCTGGAGTAGCTTGTATCAACTGTCGTCTTTTGTCTCTCGCATCTTGAGAAAGATTTATCCAACCCAAGGAGATCAAATCCTTAATTGTGTATGCAATACTACGTTGACTAAACGTTACTGATTGGCTTAGTGTTTTAAGATTGATCTCACTATCCTTACGGTTTGCAATAATCACGGTCAATAATAGGATTACACCAATTTCATTTGTCTTTTGAAGCAAATTAGACTGTTCCCAATTCTTCGCTCTAAGCATTTTGCTAGCAAACCTTAGCAACTCATCGTTATGATTAACCATTAGCTCACGTCCTCCACTTATTGAGTATGGGAATGAAACTCTCAAATGCAATTTGTCGATTTAAAAACTGCATAGAGCACCATTTACTGGACTTGATGATCGACCCTGACGAGCTCACAGAGGGATCCTGTCAAAAGGAAAATGAATTTATATTTATTTAAATAACAATATAAATGGATGCATTTACAGTGGTTGCTTGTGAGTACTGTTAGTGCATACATGTATTTAAATTGATAATGATCATGTGGATCATTAGGTGAGCTAGAGTCTTTTTTTCTTGGGTCCAGATCACATCTTTATCTTGGACATGGATATAAGCAATTTATAACAAGACTAAAAAATCAAACAACCGAGATGTAGCTATTTGCATCTTGACGGAGGGTTAACTGTTAGATGAAGTTGGTGAAACGAACTGAGACTCTCAGTTTGAAATGCTCTGATTAATCATCATTTTGTATATTGTGCCGATTCATTCATTTCATTTTTTCTAATTTAGCTAACCGTAAATTTATTACGCGCCACTTGAATAGTAATTCTCCCTTGAACGTGTTCTGAAGCTGTTCGTAAATAATATTTGAATATGTTCATGGGTTTGTGAGTGCAGTTCACTTAAATATGTGTGAAATGCGGTGATGTTTTAGTGCTTCACGGCGCAAATAATGCCTGAGCTTTACAACTGCTCTGCTGATTTACTATTTGTAGATGCAATGCAATGCTCTCTTAGCCAGCTAGGCTTTCAAGGCTAGTAAATCTATCACCGCCTTTACCAATTAATTCAGATTGCCCATTCTCTTAACTATGAGCACTGACCCTTTGATGCAGTTTTAGGCTTTGAGACCGGCAACTTATTACTACTTTAGAAGTATAAATATCAAATGTATCTGTTTTTAACATATATATCTGTAAAGTAAATATATTGGAAATGTCCCATATATGTCCTATTGACAGGACAATATAACATCTGCAACATGTCGGTCAATGAACGCAAACCTACCCCTGCCCAAATATCACCAAATTTATCTGGTGCTGCGAGAGCAATTGATCGAGGGTGCTTATAGAGACGGATTGCCCGGAGATTTCTCTTTAATGCGTCAATTTGGGGTGGCTCGGATCACGGTCAGAAAGGCACTTTCTCAACTTGTTGATGAAGGTCTCATCATCAGAGAGCCTGGAAAAGGAACCAAAACTGTCACACCCAGTAGATCAAATCAAAGTTCAGCCAAATCACAAGTCCAGGTCAAACAAGCCAAGCTGAGCGGATTGCTTGAGAACCTAGTGAGCATGGGTTTGAACACCCAGGTAAAGGTGTTATCGGTTCAAATCCTTAATCCCCCGGAAGAAGTTTGTAACGGCTTGCAAATAGCTTCTTATGAGACAGCGCAAAAAGCAGTCCGAGTTCGCTCAACTGAGGACGGTCCACTCTCTTACATCACGACTTGGGTGCCCGCAGATATTGCTAAAAATTTTGGCAAAAGTGAGCTTGAAAAAAAACCTATCCTACTGTTGCTCGAGGAAGCAGGCGTTAATGTGGCTAGAGCCGAGCAAGCCATCACCGCAAAACTGGCTGACTCCGTAGTTGCCAAACACCTGGACGTCCAAGTCGGCTCTGCTTTGTTAGGGGTCAAGCGAGTGATTTACGACGAACATGATCGCCCGCTTCAATGGTTATCGGGGTTGTACAGGCCCGATAGGTATGAGTATCAGATGCAGTTGTCGCGTGTCGGGAGCATCAAAGCAAAGGTTTGGGTTAGCAAGGAACTGTCGGCTAGATTTCATTGAGCGGATTTTGTTTAAGTTGTAGGGGTTGTGTGGGGATGATTAGTCCGCCATCAAGTTGGTTTTAAAGTAGTCATCTTTTTTATGTGGAGTAAATAAATGAGTTCATCAAGTTCATCAAACAAGTTATTGAATATCCAAAAACCGAAGTCCAGACGCGAGTTCTTGGTCAACTCCGCAAGCGGTGCATTAGGTGCCACTTCGCTAGCGTTTCCACTGATTGGAGGCGCCCAGGCACAATCCATAAAGGTCGGCATCTTGCACCCCGTGACCGGCGCCAACGCTTATTCTGGACAGCAATGCAGACTAGGCGCTGAGATGGCAATTGAAGATATCAACAAGCGCGGGGGCATCAAGTCTCTTGGCGGCGCAAAAATTGAAGCACTCTTAGGTGATGCACAGTCCAACCCACAAGCAGGGTCTGCTGAGATCGAAAAAATGAATGAAGCCGGCGTCAGCGCAGTTGTTGGCGCT
>CAITYM010000049.1 GCA_903896615.1 uncultured Burkholderiales bacterium | reverse complement strand
TATCATAAAGAAGTCGGAGAGTACGCCGCGCAAAAAGGGGTTGACGCTCTTTATGCACTAGGTGAACTTACGCGCTATACCGTTGAAGCGTTTAATCACAGCGAGGCTAGAAATTCAAAGCACCCGGCCCTGCACTTCTCAAGCATGGATTCCTTGATAGCCGAGTTGGTCAAAGTGCCAACCCAGTATAAGAGTGTGCTTGTGAAAGGTTCTAGGTTTATGAAAATGGAGCAAAGTGTGCAAGCCTTAGAAGCTTTACAGGGACAAGCGCTCAAAACTAAAGATGCGCAGTCAACTGCTCAACATAAGGAGAGCACATGCTGCTAAATCTTGCAAACTGGTTACAAACACTATCTCCTGATTTTGGTTTCTTTAGAGTGTTTCAATACATTACTTTCAGAGCAGTGATGGGTGCGTTGACTGCCTTATTAATCGGCTTAGTTGCTGGTCCGCATGTGATAAGGCGTTTAACAGAGCTGAAAATTGGTCAACCTATCAGAGAGTACGGAGTGCAAGCGCATATGAGCAAAAACGGAACACCCACAATGGGGGGTGTACTGATTTTGCTGGCCATATTTACCTCAACCCTGTTGTGGGCTGATTTGACCAATCGATTTATTTGGATTGTTCTCATCGTAACGCTTGGATTTGGTGCAATTGGATGGGTGGATGATTGGCGCAAGGTTGTAGATAAAAACCCAGAAGGTATGCGCTCTAGAGAGAAGTATTTTTGGCAATCCGTGATTGGGTTACTTGCTGCTGTTTATCTGGTGTTCAGCATATCAGAGAACTCAAATTACAGGGTATTCGAGCTCTTTATAACTTGGGTCCAGTCTGGTTTTGATGTGAGTTTGCCTCCAAAAGCAGGGTTGTTGTTGCCGTTCTTTAAAGAGGTGAGTTATCCACTGGGTGTGCTTGGATTTGTAATCCTTACCTACCTCGTGATAGTGGGTTCTAGTAATGCGGTGAATTTAACCGATGGACTTGACGGTTTGGCAATCATGACTGTGGTGATGGTGGGGTCAGCGTTAGGCGTATTTGCGTACGTCACTGGCAGCTCAGTTTATTCAAAATATTTACTACTCCCTCATATTGCTGGTTCGGGTGAGTTGATGATATTTTGTGCAGCAATGGCGGGTGCTGGGTTGGCTTTTTTGTGGTTTAACACCTATCCCGCTCAAGTGTTTATGGGTGATGTTGGCGCACTTGCACTGGGCGGTGCACTGGGAACTATTGCTGTCATTGTTCGTCAAGAAATTGTGCTCTCCATCATGGGAGGCGTTTTTGTCGTAGAAGCGCTCTCTGTCATGGTGCAGGTAAGTTACTTTAAATATACAAAGAAAAAATTTGGACAAGGACGAAGAATACTCTTGATGGAACCTTTGCACCACCACTTTGAGAAAAGCGGTTGGAAAGAAACACAGGTTGTAGTGCGTTTTTGGATTATCACCATGCTGCTTTGCTTGGTGGGTTTGTCAACATTAAAGCTCAGGTAAGTCGAAATTCAGTATGCACCATCTTAAAGGTCAGCACGTATTAATCTTGGGACTCGGCGCCTCTGGCCTGGCTATGGTCAAGTGGTGTTTGGGGCAAGGCTCACTGGTTAGCGTAGCAGACACCCGTATTGATCCACCAAATTTGGTCGTTCTGAAAAAAGACTATCCGCAAGTTAAGTTCATTGGAGGTCCCTTTACCTCTGAGCATTTGCAAATAAAAGCTCCCATAGAAACAGAGGAAGGGAACGCTCATATTCGGGCTGTATTTAAAAGCCCTGGGTTAACACCTGAGGAAGTGGCGCCCGTTTGGAATGCAGCCAAGGAGATGGGGTTGTGGGTGGGCTCAGAGTTGAGTTTATTCGCAAAAGCCTTGTCTGAGCTAAAAGCAGAGATGGGCTACGTACCTAATGTACTTGCTGTTACGGGAACCAATGGCAAGACAACAGTCACATCTTTAACGGCTCAGATGCTTAGTCGCGGTGGACTTAGAACTGTAGTGGCTGGAAATATTGGTCCTACGCTATTAGATACCTTGGCAGAAAAATTAGCTGAAATTAAAGATATCCCGCCTGAAGAGGATGAGGAGGAAATGGCTTTTGAGGGTAAGCCAATTGCAATGCAGGGGCCAACTCACAGTGATAATGCTGACGCGCTAGGCACGGATACAGCACAGGAGCAAGAGCAAGAGCAAGAGCACCAGCAGAAGCAAGAGTCATCTGAATTTCTAAATGAGAATTCTAGTGATTTGCCAACGGGTGAAGTAGATGCAAAAAATGATAGCCTAAATTTTAAAACCTTAAATGAAACTGAGTCTCATGCAATTGAGGAAGATCAGTTTGCTGCGCAAGATCAATCACAAATTGAAGAAAATCCTCGAGTGCAAAGTAGTGCATTTGAACAAATCAGTTCGCATCAACACGCAGAAGTTAAATTAAATGCGGGGGATGAGAGCGAGTTATCGTTACTCCCTCTTGCTGTTCAAGAATTAAATCCTGAACATAAGAAATATAAGAAGCACCGAGGCATATTGCCTCAGGCTTGGGTACTTGAGTTGTCAAGCTTTCAGTTAAACGATAGCGATGACTTTGATCCTACAGCCGCAGTTATTTTGAATATCACAGAGGATCATTTGGATTGGCACTCTGATATGCATTCGTATGTCAATGCTAAAGCAAAAATATTTGGACCTCATACACACCAAATACTTTGTAGGGATGACGCACAAGTCTTGGCGCTGAGACCGACTCAGCTTGATGCGAAAGCTTTAAAGAAAGCAAAAGCCGAGGCACTGTCCAATGAGCTTGAGTGGATTGATCGCGAGGTAATTACTTACGGTAGCGATCTACCTAGTGAGCCAGGTCATTACGGTTTGGAAACGGTGAACGGTATGACCTGGTTGGTCAAGGCTATAGATCCAAATGATGACGAGGGTGAGGTTAAGAGTCGCAGGAGAAAAACGCCTGTGTCCGTGGATGAGCTGATAATGCAGCGTCTAATGCCTGCAGACGCTCTTCGAATAAGGGGCTCTCACAACGCATTGAATGCTTTAGCCGCCTTGGCGCTTTGCAGTACAGCAAAGGCCACTAGTCTTGGGCATGGTCCTATGCTTTACGCGCTTCGTGAGTACAAGGGCGAGCCTCACCGGGTTGAGCCCGTGATGCGAATCAATGATGTCGAATATTTTGATGACAGTAAGGGTACCAATGTCGGTGCAACTTTAGCGGCCATTAAAGGACTGGGTTCAGAGCATCCGTTGATTGTGATTTTAGGGGGAGAGGGTAAGGGGCAGGACTTTACCCCTCTTGCACAGCCCTTGTCCAAGCATGCAAAGTTAGTGATCCTCATTGGACGCGACGCACCGATTATTAAAGCAGCTTTAGACCAAGCAGAGATCAAAATCATCAACGCCCTCAGTCTAGAAGAAGCTGTGCAAGTGGCGCGCGGTCATGCCCAGTCGGGGGATGCGGTTTTAATGTCACCTGCATGTGCAAGTTTTGATATGTTTAAAAATTACGAGCATAGAGCAGAAGTATTTGTAAAAACAGTAAGAGAGTTAGCACTCGAAGAGGGGGTGGTATGAGCAGCGGCTCAAATTACGCTCAAAATAAGAGTGGACAAACTCCAGACGCATCATCGCGCCTTGCTGAGTGGTTATCGGTGATTTTGGGTGGTTCTCCCAAAGAGGGGCCAGATGCATTACCCGTGAGAGTTCACGGACGTGAGTTTGCAAGGACTGCAGCGTCGCCTGTGGGTATCAAAGGATTTGATCAACCCTTACTATGGTCTATTGTTACGCTCTTGCTATGTGGACTTATCATGGTTTACTCCGCCTCCATTGCGATGCCTGATAACCCGCACACTGCGCATTTCTCTCAGACCCATTACCTAGTTAGGCATGCATTCTCACTCGTCATTGGATTTATTGTTGCTTTACTGGTTTTCCAAATACCGATGGATGTCTGGGAGAAATATGCACCTCACATCTTTGTCGGTTCACTTATTTTGATTGGCATGGTTTTATTGCCCTTCATTGGCAAGGGCGTAAACGGCGCTAGACGCTGGATTGCATTAGGGGTTATGAATTTTCAGCCCTCTGAGTTGGCTAAATTAGGTGTACTGCTGTACGCGGCCAACTATATGGTGAGAAAGATGGATGTGAAGGAGAAATTCTTCAGATCAGTTGCTCCGATGGGCATTGCGGTAGCGGTAGTAGGATTTTTACTGTTGTACGAACCTGATATGGGCGCGTTTATGGTGATCGCTGTAATCGCGATGGGTATATTATTCTTGGGCGGTGTCAACGCAAGAATGTTCTTTTTGATTGCTTTGGTATTGGTTGTCGCATTTAGTTTGATGATTTATTTCTCAGATTGGAGACGTGAGCGAATTTTTGCCTACCTTGACCCGTGGGGTGAAAAGTATTCGCTTGGAAAAGGCTATCAACTCTCCCACTCGTTAATAGCACTTGGACGGGGAGAGATATTTGGAGTTGGTTTGGGGGGGAGTGTTGAGAAACTTCACTGGTTACCCGAAGCTCACACAGACTTTTTGCTAGCGGTGATTGGTGAAGAATTTGGATTTGTAGGCGTATTCATAATCATTGCTCTGTTCATGTGGCTCACCAGACGCATTATGTATATAGGGCGACAAGCCATTGCAATGGACCGAGTCTTCTCAGGTCTTGTTGCACAAGGGGTTGGGATATGGATGGGATTCCAAGCCTTCATCAATATGGGGGTGAACTTGGGCGCTCTACCCACCAAAGGTCTCACACTCCCGCTCATGAGTTACGGGGGTTCAGCGATTTTGATGAATCTCATCGCTTTAGCGATCGTGATGCGTGTGGATTACGAGAATCGCTTGATGATGCACGGGGGGCGCTTATGAATGCAATAAGCATCGAGCGTGCACAGACCCTCACTGGTGCTAAGCGCACAGCTATGGTTATAGCCGGTGGAACTGGGGGACATATTTTCCCGGGTCTCGCAGTTGCGGGGTTACTGCGTGAACAGGGCTGGCAAGTGCACTGGGTGGGAGGAACTCCTCCCAGCATGGAGAGTCAATTGGTGCCTGCGCAAGGTTTTCAATTTGAACCCATTGAATTCTCAGGAGTGCGGGGCAAAGGACTTATGGCTGTCATTGAGTTGCCCATTCGACTCATAAAAGCGATGATTCAAAGTTATGCTTTGATGAGAAAAATTCGTCCAGATGTAATCGTAGGTTTAGGTGGGTATATCACCGTACCCCCTTGTTTAATGGGCTGGTTACTCGGCAGACCAGTTCTGCTACATGAACAAAACTCAGTTGCGGGAAGTGCAAATAAATTATTGTCAAAGATCGCAAAGAAAGTATTTTGCGCTTTTCCCGGCGTACTACAGGGTCAGTGGATTGGTAATCCACTGCGTAAAGAATTTAAAAATCAACCCCCACCTCAAGAACGCTTTGCAAATAGAAGTGGCCCACTTCGTTTGTTAGTGGTTGGAGGAAGTCTGGGTGCACAAGCCTTAAATACAGTAGTTCCAAAAGCATTGTCTCTCTTGCCCTACGAGAAGCGACCCTCGGTGATTCATCAAGGGGGTGCTAAACAAATGCACGCCTTACAAACTGCTTATCAAAATGTAGATCTGAAGGCGGAGGACGGCGTGACGTTGGTGCCTTTTATTGATGAAATGGCTGAAGCATTTATGGAAGCAGATCTTGTGATTTGTCGCGCCGGGGCAAGCACTGTCAGCGAATTGGCTGCGCTTGGCGTAGCAGCTATTTATGTACCGTTTCCGCATGCAATTGATGATCATCAGACAGTAAACGCTAAATTTATGGTGAGTAGCGGTGCAGGATGGTTGATAGAGCAAAAGGATTTGACAGAGAGTAGGTTGTCCAATTTATTGATGAATATGAGTCGAGAAGAATTGCTCGTGAAGGCAGAGTGTGCGTTTGCTCAGAAAAAAATAGAGGCAGCGGAGAGTGTCGTCAAAGCTTGCGAGGAGATTGTGATTTGAAACACGCTATTCGTCATATACATTTCGTTGGAATTGGAGGCGCGGGTATGAGCGGCATCGCTGAGGTGCTCTTTAACCTGGGTTATACCGTTTCTGGGTCAGATCTAAATACGAGTGCGGTATTACAAAGACTTCATAAACTGGGCATCAAAACATATGTCGGACATAGTGCCAAACATATCGCTGGTGCTGACGCAGTCGTCACCTCCACAGCTGTTAAAGAGGACAACCCTGAGGTCATATTAGCTCACAAAAAGTTGATCCCCGTTGTGCCCCGCGCAGTCATGCTGGCAGAACTTATGCGACTTAAACAGGGCATTGCAATCGCAGGAACCCACGGCAAGACAACGACAACTAGCCTTGTTGCGAGTGTTCTTGCTCAAGCGGGGTTAGACCCCACATTTGTGATCGGTGGCAAATTAAACAGCGCCGGAGTCAACGCTAAGTTAGGTCAGGGAGAGTACATTGTTGTTGAAGCAGACGAGTCAGATGCTTCATTTTTAAATCTATCGCCAGTCATGTCGGTTGTAACCAATATTGATGAAGATCATATGGACACATACGGCCATGATTTCAACCGATTGAAGGCTGCATTTGTTGAATTTTTACATAGGATGCCATTTTACGGAGCGGCAATTTTGTGTGTTGATGATCCAGCTGTGCGCTCCATCCTATCTGAAGTGTCTAGACCTATTACGACATACGGATTGTCAAAGCACGCTCAAGTTAGAGCATTTGATGTGCGGGCAGAGCACGGTCGGATGAGTTTTAAGGTTGCACGCTCTAACGGCATAACACTTCCTGAGTTGAGGGTTGAGTTGAATTTGGCAGGCGAGCACAACGTTCTAAATGCTTTGGCAGCTATCGCAGTAGCTGTGGAGTTGAACATTCCTGATAAAGCGCTGATCAAAGCGTTATCTGAGTTCAAGGGTGTTGGCCGACGGTTTCAAAAACACGGCGAATTAAAAGCTGCAACTGGGGGCATCTACACGTTAATTGAAGATTACGGGCATCACCCTGTTGAGCTTGGAGTAACGCTTGCAGCTGCTAGAGGTGCTTATCCTGATAAAAGGATTGTGGTTGCGTTTCAACCGCACAGATATACACGTACGAGAGATTGTTTTGAAGATTTTGTACAAGTGCTTAGGCAAGCCGATGCAGTTTGGATGACAGAGGTGTACTCAGCGGGTGAGAAACCGATAGCGGGTGCAGACGGCAGATCTCTCACGCGGGCACTGCGTTTGTCTGGACAACAAGAGGTGAGTTTTGCAAAAAGTGTAGAGGACTTAAGCAATCATATTATTCAAAACGCACTTGGAGGTGATGTCATTCTTTGTATGGGAGCGGGATCTATTGGCACCGTACCTGGGAGTGTGATGCTACGTGCGAAAAAATCAGATTTACTGGTTGAGCTAAAGAAGATAAAAGACAAGCCTAAAAAGAAAGAAATTTTAAAAATCAAAGAAAAGGCAGCCCTACACAAAAAGAGTGGCATGTCTAAGTTGACTTTAGTGAGTAAAGAAAAATCTGCTTTGATGCCAAAACATATCAAGGTAGCTGAGAGTGTTAAAGCAGCAAAAGAAACAAAAGCAACAAAAGGAACAAAAGGAACAAAAGCAAATAAGCTAAGTAAGGGCTCTAAGGCAAGCAAAGGAGTCGGTACATGATAAGTACGCCCTCTAAAGCATCGCCGCAAAAAGCTTTTGATATCAAGACTGCAAAAGTTGCAGTAATGATGGGAGGCTCCTCGGCTGAGCGTGAGATCTCACTCATGACAGGCCAAGGGGTCTTAACTGCATTGTTAGCCAAGGGCGTAAATGCACACCCTTTTGATCCATCAATTCAAAGTCTTGATGAAATTCGTCAGCATGGATTTACCCATGTGTTTATTGCGCTGCACGGCAGACACGGAGAGGACGGAACAATTCAAGGTGCGTTGGAGTTGATGGGTATCCCCTATACCGGTTCAGGTGTTATGTCCTCAGCAATTGCGATGGACAAACACATGACAAAACAAATTTGGATAGCCAGTGGTCTGTCTACACCTAGATCGGTATATTTAAAGCCACATGAGCAAACTCATGCCAGGATCAAGCAAATTTTAGAAGAGCTTGAGTTGCCTATCATGGTGAAGCCTCCAAGGGAGGGATCGTCCATAGGAATAACCAAGGTACAAAGAGCGGACGAGCTTGAGCGGGCTGTCAAAGAAGCAACTAAATTTGATCCAGAATTGTTGTGCGAAACCTTTATTCAAGGCCCAGAGGTAACGTGTCCAATTATTGGATCTGGAGCGAATGCAAGGTGCTTACCCGTAATCCGCATTGAAGCGCCTGAGGGTGGGTATGACTATCAAAATAAATATTTCACAGATGAAGTGAAGTACCACTGTCCAAGTGGGTTAAGTCCCAGTCTTGAAGAGGCGGTTCAAGAATTGGCATTGAAAGCTTATCTGGCACTCGGTTGTCGGGGGTGGGGTCGCGCGGATTTGATGATACGTGCATCAGACTCAAAACCTTTTTTGCTTGAAATGAATACGAGTCCGGGTATGACCTCACACTCTTTGGTGCCGATGTCTGCAAAGGCGAACGGAATTTCATATGAAGATCTATGTTTGAGCATTTTGATGAGTGCAACTACGGATGCGAACTCTGCTGAGCGCGCTACGCAAAGTTCCTCAAAGGAGAGTGTGGCGTGAGCTCAAAAAGTAACGTCTACAGTCGCTCCGCTCACTACAGGCCAAACTATGCGCGGGCGCCTGAAGTGTTGTTGGAGCCACTTGACGTTAAGTTGATGAACGCGGTATCTAGTTTGTTGATTATGTTGTTTGTGGGTATTTTGTGTGCTGCTGGTCTGTGGGCTTTAATTCGAAATCCCATATTTGCATTAACTGATATCAATATTTCTGGTGATGTGCAGCATAACAATGCGGTCACCCTGCGCGCAAATGTGGCGCCGCAGTTGATGGGTAACTTCTTTACGCTCGATTTGTTTAAAGCAAGGCGTGCATTTGAGTCGGTGCCTTGGGTACGCACGGCTATCGTTGAGCGCGAGTTTCCTAATCAGTTACTCGTGAGGTTGGAGGAACATCAGGCAGTGGCTTACTGGGGCTCTGTTGCAGATTCAAGATTGTTAAACAGTGTCGGCGAAGTGTTTGTTGCAAACTCTGGCGACCTAGATAACGAGGCAATGCCACGCTTAGGTGGACCAGATAGTGAATCAGCACAAGTCCTTGAGATGTACAAAGCATTGGCACCGGAGTTTGAGAGGTTGAAACTTCCCTTAAAAGGCCTAGAGTTATCGGGGCGGGGTAGTTGGCATGCAACGCTAGATACAGGTACTGAATTGGAACTAGGTAGGGGGACAGTGGAGGAAGTCAGAGCAAAGGTGAAACGCTTTGTCGTAACGCTCTCACATGTATTAACCAGGTTGGACAAAAGAGTGGGTGCGCTAGAGTCAGCTGATTTGAGGCATGAAAACGGATACGCAGTTCGGGTGCGTGGGCTTAAGACATCAGAGCCTGTAGCACGAAAATAAAAAAGGTGAATTGAAAAATGGCAAAAGAATATAAAGATTTAGTATTTGGTCTTGATATAGGTACCAGCAAAGTGATGGTCGTCGTTGCTGAGGTTTTGCCTGGCGGAGATTTGAAAATCGCTGGGTTCGGCGTAGCGCCCAGCAATGGACTCAAACGCGGGGTTGTGGTCAATATAGATGCAACTGTACAAAGCATTCAGCAAGCACTTAAGGAAGCTGAATTGATGGCTGATTGCAAAATCACCAGCGTTTACACAGGCATAACCGGCAGCCACATCAGGGGGATTAATTCATCGGGCATGGTGGCTGTTAAAGATCGTGAGGTTACAGCGCCTGATGTGGCTAGAGTCGTTGAAACTGCAAAAGCAATCAATATATCCAACGATCAACGATTGCTATTGGTGGAGCCACAGGAGTTTGTGATTGACGGGCAAGACGTTAAAGAGCCAATTGGCATGAGCGGTATTCGTTTGGAAGCCAAGGTGCACATTGTGACCGGCGCGCAAAGTGCTGCGGAAAATATTATTAAATGTATTAGGCGTTGTGGACTTGATGTAGAGCAGTTGATGCTTAACCCGCATGCGTCAAGTTTGTCAGTTTTAACGCAGGACGAAAAAGAGCTTGGCGTGGCAATGGTCGATATCGGAGCGGGAACGACGGATGTGGCCATTTACACGGGCGGGGCAATCAGGCATACAGCTGTGATACCCATTGCAGGTGATTTAATTACCAGTGATATTGCCATGGCACTTCGTACGCCTACGAAAGATGCTGAAGATATCAAAGTGGAATCTGGATTCGCTAAACAACTCTTGGCAAACCCTGAAATTCAAGTCGAAGTGCCGGGTCTTGGAGATAGGGGACCTAGGATGCTCAGTCGTCAAGCACTTGCAGGGGTTATTGAGCCAAGGGTTGAAGAAATATTTTCTCTTGTCTTGCAAGCGATAAGAGACTCTGGCTTTGAAGAAATGCTTTCCTCGGGCATTGTGCTAACGGGTGGCAGTGTCATCATGCCTGGCATGATTGAGTTGGGAGAGGATATATTTTTAAAACCCGTAAGACGTGGAATTCCTAACTATTCCAATTCGCTCTCCGATATGGTTTCACATCCAAAGGCTGCAACAGTGATGGGACTTTTAGAGGAGGCGAGGATGGCGCGTATGCGTGGATTCAAGGTAGCTCAAAAGAGTGGCTCCTTCTCCAGTAGTTTTGGACAAATTAAAGATTGGTTTGTTGGAAACTTCTAATGAATTTTTGTAACCATAAATCTTTAGCTGTTATTGATGAGGCAATGAAATTGACTCATCAATGTGGACCGCCCCGATGTGCGAGGCGACGATGGCGACCGTGTTGTCGGGGGGCACCGCCATGAACCCATTAAGGACTGAGCTAATAATAAAAAAATGCGA
This sequence comes from uncultured Burkholderiales bacterium, assembly GCA_903896615.1. Lineage (GTDB taxonomy): Bacteria > Pseudomonadota > Gammaproteobacteria > Burkholderiales > Burkholderiaceae_C > Limnohabitans. The sequence goes on along the minus strand of CAITYM010000049.1, from coordinate 21,503 downwards.
AATGAGTGAATTTAGTGAGTTAAATGAGTTCAGTAGATTGAGTGGAGTGAGGAGCCTAGAGCACGAAAGTGTCAAGAAAATAAGAAAAAAACATGAGTAAGTTTGTAAGGTGAGTCCAAAGAAAACTGAATAAAAGTTTTAAAAAATTAGTCAAGCAACTGCAAAAAATTTAAATAATGGAGTGAACTATGAGTATAGAAATGATTGAAGCTGAAGAATTTACACCAGTAACACAAATCAAAGTGATTGGAGTTGGTGGGGGCGGGGGCAACGCGGTTGAGCACATGATCAAAAGCGGTGTTCGAGGCGTTGAATTCATCTGTGCCAACACAGACGCGCAAGCTCTAAAGTCCTCAAGCGCCGCTAAAGTCATTCAACTCGGTGACAGCGGACTTGGCGCGGGAAGTAAGCCCGAGCGTGGACAAGAGGCTGCCGAGACCGCGCATGAGAGCATACGTGCAGCGCTCAAGGGTGCAAATATGCTGTTTGTAACAGCAGGCATGGGCGGTGGAACCGGCACGGGCGCAGCCCCTGTGGTTGCCCGTGTTGCGCGTGAGATGGGCATCTTAACTGTTGGTGTGGTTACCAAGCCCTTTGACTGGGAGGGTGGGCGTAGGATGACAAACGCTGAGGCCGGTTTGTCAGAGCTCGAAGCCAATGTGGACTCACTCATCGTGGTCTTAAACGAGAAGTTACAACAGGTCTTGGGTGACGATGTCACACAAGATCAGGCGTTTGCATTTGCCAATGACGTACTTCGCAATTCAGTGGGCGGTATAGCCGAGATCATTAATGTGGAAGCTCTAGTGAACGTCGACTTTGAGGACGTCAGAACAGTGATGAGCGAGCAAGGCAAAGCAATGATGGGTACTGCAACGGCTAGTGGACCCGATAGGGCCCGAATCGCTGCCGAGCAAGCCGTAGCTTGCCCATTGCTAGAGGGTGTTGATATGTCAGGCGCTAAAGGCGTATTGGTATTGATCACTGCAGCTAAGGGAGATTTAAAGCTGGCTGAATCGCGAGAGGCTATGAACACCATTCGTGCATTTGCTTCTAATGAAGCACACGTCATCTACGGTACCGCTTACGATGATAAGTTGGGCGATCAAATCCGTGTAACTGTTGTTGCTACGGGCTTAGCTCAAACCAACCGCAGACAAGCACCGACTTTGCAAGTGCTCAGAACAGGAACCGACAACACGCCATTTACGGTGCAACCCAGTAATGTGGGCCATACCCAAAGTGCTAGCGTTGCTCATATGCCGAGCTCTATGCCTGGTTCTATGATGCCCTCATCCATGGTGAGCGCATCAGCTGTTGGGGCGAATCAAGGGGTTGCACCTGCAGTTCAACCTGACTACAACGGGATGGCTGTACCTAGCGTATGGCGTACCAACCGCACGCAGGCCGCGGCAAAGGTGGATGCATTATCCTCTGGCGGAATGGATGATTATGAGATCCCTGCATTCCTTAGAAAGCAAGCGGACTAAAATACGGGTGTGCTAAAACAAAGAACTCTTCAAACGTTGACCAAAGCTGTGGGCGTAGGCCTTCACAGCGGTCAGCGCGTGGAGTTGACGCTTAGACCCGCCCCACCCAATATGGGGATCGTGTTCAGACGCACAGATCTTGCCAAACCGGTTGAAATTGCTGTAAACGCAACAGCTGTAACGGATACGAGACTTGCTTCTACGATTTCCTCAAATGGAGCTAAGGTACTAACGGTTGAACATTTGATGTCAGCTTGCAGTGGCCTGGGTATTGATAATTTGTACGTTGATATAACGGCCGAGGAAGTCCCCATCTTGGACGGCTCGGCTGCTTCATTTGTCTTTTTATTACAAAGTGCAGGTATTGCTTTGCAAGACGCGCCCAAGCGTTTCATTCGCGTTAAAAAGGAAATCCGCGTAACTGAGGGTGAAGGTGAGAATTTGAAATGGGCTTGTCTAAAACCCTATGAGGGATTTAAGCTTAATTTTGAGATTGACTTCCAGCACCCCGCAGTTGACTCGACGGGCCAAAGTGTTGAGTTTGATATGCAAACGGGTACTTACTGTAAAGATATTGCAAGAGCTCGAACGTTTGGGTTTACAAAAGATGTAGAGATGATGCGCTCGAAAGGACTTGCTTTAGGGGGCAGTTTAGACAATGCCATCGTAATGGATGATTACAAGGTTTTGAATGCTGAAGGACTGCGCTATGGTGACGAGTTTGTTAAGCACAAAATTTTGGATGCGATGGGAGACTTATATATCCTAGGCAAACCACTCCTCGCTGCTTACAGCGCATTTAGGTCTGGACATGCGTTAAATAACTTGCTCCTCAGAGCACTCCTAAAAGACGGCGACGCCTATGAGGTCACATCATTTGACGATGAGAATAATGCACCTAAAGGGATGGCACATTTAGAGCCTGCTTGGTAAGACTTTAAGAATTGTTTATTGCTGCCCGAATACTTTGGAAGTCTTAGGTTGAAAAAACAGACTAAACCAGCAAACTTAAATCTTTGTAGCAAGACTCGGGACTGAAGTACCTAAAGTACCTAAAGCACCTAAAGTACCTAAAGTACCTAAAGTACCTAAAGCACTTTAGGTTGCGTAACTAAATGCTCGAATTAGAAGTTTCTATCTATAGCGGCCTTGTAAATACATACCACTCGCCTTGCGAGCGTCACCGTTGGATTGCTTCAGTAGGTTCAGTGCATGCCCTGCATGAGCCTGAGTGATCGCAAGACCGAGCGCGTCAGCAGCGTCAGGGCCGGGCACTTTAGGTAGTTTTAAGAGTCGCTTAACCATTTCCTGTACCTGCGCTTTAGCGGCTTTGCCGTGACCTGCAATCGCTTTTTTCATCTGTAATGCAGTGAACTCATTGAGCGGGAGATCGTTGTGGACAATAGCTGCTATACAAGTTCCCCGGGCTTGACCAAGAAGAAGTGATGCCTGAGGATTGATGTTTACGAAAACAATCTCAATTGCTGCCTCGGTTGGTCCGTACCTTGCAATGACCTCATCAATGCCAGAGAAAATAACTTTCAAACGATCAGGTAAATTACCAGTGGGTAGATGTTTGGTACTAATAGTGCCGCTTGCGATGTAATGCAACTGGGTACCTACAAGTTCGATGACTCCAAAACCAGTAATTTGCAGCCCTGGATCAATCCCAAGGATGATCCTTCTCGCTGCAGGATCAGAAAGTGGAGTTGTAGCCGTTGCGCTAGGAGACAGGGTTGACATGATTGACTTGTTTCTATTTTGACTATGCAGCAGTTAAGGCAATCGAGCGCTATACATACGGGCTTCTATAACGTCTGCGCGCTCAGCTAAGTAAGTCGATCCTAAATTACGCTCAAAGTATTTTGGTCGGGGCAACATAACCGCAAGTCGTGCACACTGGTTGGGTGTTAGCAAAGCGGCTGAGTTGGAGAAATAGTGACGGCTGGCTGCCTCTGCACCAAAAACTCCAAGACCCCATTCAACATGGTTTAAGTAGAGTTCCAATATCCGGGATTTAGAGAGTAGAGTTTCTAGCTCAAGTGTGATCAATAACTCTTGACCCTTTCTAAGCAGATTTCGCTCTTTGGAGAGGAAAAGGTTTTTAGCTAATTGTTGAGTGATCGTAGATGCACCGACAATTTTGACATTCTTCTTGGATCCTTTGGCACGAATCTGAGCTTGCTCCTCAGCTTTGGCATTGTGATTCCAAGCTCTTTCAATCGCATCCCACTGAACTCCGTAGTGAGTTGTGAAAATATCATCTTCGGAGACGATAACGGCTCGCTTTAAATTAGTTGAAATGAACTGATTAGCCCTCCACTCTTGAAGCCAAGGTAGTCTAATGTTTAGGGTTGTGGCGTTAATCTGAGAGCGAAGATTTGCAATACGCCAAGCCTCAGATCGTTCAAAGGATGTGGACGCGGGGTTAATGTAAGCAAAGGAGGCTATCCGCAAAAAGAAATAAAGTTGAAGGCCAATGAAGGCAATACATACATAAAGCATGTAGGCTTTGCAAGAATTGAGTATGGACTGCTTTACGCTCATTGTTGATGGGTCTCTAAAGTGCCGTTCTCAGTAAAACTGAATTTAGAGATCAATGCAAGTTGGTCCGCCTTGGCATGCAGGGAGGGAGGAAAGGCGTTGAAGGGGCCAGAACTTAGGACAATGGCCTGCGCGCGCCGGTCAAGCTCGGGTTGCCCAGAGCTCTCGATGAGTTGTACGGAAAGTACTTGCCCAAATGCATTGACATTCACAATCATTGTAAGGGAGCCATATATTTTTCTCCCCAAGTATGTTGGAAAGTGTTGTGTGCCAAAAGACTCAATCTTTTGACGCATGTGCGCATAATAAATCGCAAATTCGCTCTCACGCGTTGAAGGACTAAAGTACCGTATGTGGGGGCGTTTGTTGCTTTGCTCAATACGGCTCTCTATTTCAGCAAGCATTTGAAGTAAGCGCTGTCTTTTGCTTTCTTGATCTGCACTCAAGGGGTGAGCCTGCGTTGGGGTGAGGCTGGCAATTTGAGACCGTACCTGGGCTAAGAGTTTGGATTGCTCGGACTCTAAGGACTTAAGAGCTGACTCTTGGCGCTCTAAATCTTCGGTGTCCTGAGCCTCAACAGTTCTATAGGCGCTGGGGAGAGGGGAGCGCATTCGACCCGAATTGTCCTCGCCCCCACCTGTTAAGTTGGTCTGTGCAATCGCTAGTGCTCGAGTATTGGTATTTGCTTTAAGTCGAACATTTACCAAGATCATGGGTAAATTGTTATTTTGAAACAAACGGTCGACTCGCGCAGGGACATCAAAATGCAGACTAAGGAGCGTTGCGTGAAGGGTGATTGAAGCGATAAAAGCCCAGGTTAGGGCGCCTGCGTTGTCAAGTCGCAAAAACACAGCCGTAGCAGCGATAGAGCTTTTGAGTTGGTGTGCAAAGTGGTTTTGATTATTTAATGCATTTAACATCAAAAAAATTCAATTTAAGTATCTTAGCGGTAAGTTTGTGGCTGAAATTAAGGTTGAATTTCACTTGAATCAGTTACTGTTGAAACAACGCGGTCTTCCTTTGTTGTGAATTCAATTGATTCATCATTTTGCGCTGCATCAAGATCTAAATCAATAGCCACACTTTGCACGATGGGGGAGTTATCAAAGTCTTCACTGAACTCATCTTCCAACTCATTCTCAGTCCTAATTTCATTGCCCGCCCCGCTAGGGGAGTGGCTCAGCTCAATAAAATCCGCCTTAATATCAAGAGTCATTAGATCAACCCCACTCAAACGAACTCGCACAAGCGAACCTCTAGGAATCTCGGGTGCGCCGTTGATGCTGAGCACCAAGGGAAGGGTATCTGCACGTCCAAGGGGCGGCGTGCCGGGATAGGTTTTGAAAATATTCACAGTTACTTCTTGAATATTTTGTTGCTCTATGTACTTAAGTGTCCAGTACCTCTCCATGCTCGATTGATAGGCGTTGTAGGCAGAGTAAGTGGCATCAAACGCGGAGATGATCACCAAAAGGTCGGTGTCTTTGGGCTTGAAAGGAGCCACCAGTGCCGCGGTTGCGCCGTGCTCCGCGCAAGCACAGATTTGCCACTGATTGACTAAATCGGTATACCTCCTAAGTGGGGACGTACTCCATGCGTAACAAGGTACACCAATTCCTGCATGGGGAAGTGCTTTGGTGCCCATGCGGACTTTAATACCAGGAGCCATACTGGCTTGACTTCTGTAGATAGCGGGAACACCCAGATCTGCCATCCATTTACCCCAAGTGCTGTTGGCCAAAATCATTGCCTCAGCAACTATTAAATCCAGCGGCGCGCCTCTGTGTCTGGGCTCCAAATGAACGGGTTCGTCCCCTCTTAAGGGGGCACCACTTGATGCCTCACTCTCGGTGCGTTCGAGGCGAAAATTAAAATCGGGTCGATTAAAGTTTTCAGGTTTACCCCGGACCACTTCACGGGCTGCTTTTAAATGAAGGGCAAGACGGTACAAGAAAGCAAGCTCAGCGCCAGGCAAAGTTGATGCTAATGCTAATGCTGAAGCACTCGCGTCCTCAGACGCAGTGACGATGGTTTGACCTGGCGCTTTCTCATTATGGATAGCCAAGGAACTATCAAATGAAGCAAGCCACCTTGGCGTCACAATGTGATCGAGTTGATCGTGTCTAAGATTTCTTTCAATATGCACACGCTCAATTGAAGTCCTCGTACTTCGAATACTTAGCGTAGAGGCGTCAAATGTGACATACAAAGATAGCGCTGGACAAAGTCTGCCCTGTGTAAGTGTGAAATGCTCAATAATGGATTTAGGGAGCATAGTGATTTTGGCACCAGGCATATAAACCGTTGATAGTCGGGATTTAGCAACGAGATCAACGGGGTCCTGTGTTTTGATCCAAAGTGCAGGCGCTGCAATGTGTATACCTACTGTAATTTCCTCAGTGCTCAAGCCTTGAACAGATAGCGCATCATCGATCTCTGTTGTGTGGGAGTCGTCAATTGAGTATGCCTTGGCCGCTGATAGGGGGAGGTGTTTTGTTAGGCTCTCAACTTGTGTGCTCTCAGGGGGTGTCAATTGAGCAGGGAATTGAGTGCCCTTGGGGAAGTGGTCAAATAAAAAACGCTGCCAATGAAACTCGTAGGCAGATGCAATGGCTCCTGCATTTTGCAGAACTTGCATGGCCGGTTTTTGACACCTCTTTGCAGCCTCGACAACGCATTTGTACGCGGCTGAATTTTTATCCGGTTTGAATAAAATTTTGTAAATATCTTGCAAAACCGGTTGCGGGCAAACACCGTTTACAAGCTCAGTTGCCCAGATATCGAGTTGCGCTGCCGCCTCTTTTTTTCGCTCAATAGCTAGCAACGCTTGTTCAATCACTTCTGCACTTGCTTTTTTAAACCTCCCCTTGCCAGAGCGTCTAAAGTAGTGCGGCGCCCCTTGTAGGGTTAAGAGCATTGCAACTTGCTCACTCAACGTGGGATTGGCGCTGAAATACTCAACACTCAAGTCTTGGAAGCTGAACTCTTCACTGGGCGAGAATTCCCAGGCTATTTGCAGCTCAATTTCTTTAGCCAGGTCTTGGGACTGAGATAAAAGCAGAGTTGGCTCGGGACTCTCAAACTTTAGTAAAACCGCTGCGTCCTTGACCTTAAGACGTTTGCCAGTTTCTAACTCAATTTGTGCAGACGCTTGTGCTTGGGACAAAATGCGCCCAGAGTGTAATTTTCCCGAATCTTCAAATAATGCATACATCCAAGCATTGTCCCATGGTTGGCTAGTTTGGGTTGCTGTGCAAACCTAAAAATTTCAGCAACACACCTAAATGTTGATCAAAATCTGACATCGCATGGTTAGAGCCTTCAATGATGTACTGAGTTGCCCCTTGGTGTGTTTCAACCATTTCCCTCCAATCGAGCACTTCATCCCCTTTGCAGGCCATTAAAAGTTTCTGAGCCTTGGAGGCGGTGCTTATGTGTGAGGCTACAGGGTAGAGGCTCATCAACTCAGCTAAGTATTGCTCTTTAAAATAAAAAGAATCATTTGGGGTTTGCCAATTCTTTTGATGGCCAATATAACGGCGTAAATCTCTCGCCGGGTCCGTAGCAGGGTTGATCAAAATACTCCTGAATCCCCTTTGGTTTGCAAGCCAGTTGGCATAAAAGCCCCCTAAGGAGGAGCCAATGACAGCGCTAGACTTAGGATCCCACTGAGGGGTTAATTCAAGTATCAACTCAGCCGCATCCTTTGGAGAGGGTGGCAATTGGGGGCAGACCCACTGGACACTGGGGTAGTGATTTTTAAAAATTTCGCTCAGATGCTGTGCCTTATAAGACAGGGGAGAGGAGCGAAAGCCGTGTAGGTATAAGAGATGGTGAAGCATGATTGATTTCTGAGTGATAATTCAAACTTAGAGACGATGTGCTCGGTGAATGGGTCGCCTGACATTTGAACTGACTTCAGTATTTCGTATTTAGTTTTTCGTATTTATTTATGCCAACTGTATTTAATCGGCCCAACTTGTATTATCGACTGTCACCCCTGCTCAAGGGGTTTGACGGACCTTTGGCGTTAGCAGTCGCAATTTTGGCTTGTGCAGGACTTTTGACCATGTACTCCTCGGGATACGGGGACGGGCAAAGGTTTTGGGATCAACTGCGTAACATGATGCTTGCAACAGTCATTATGTTTTGCGTTGCCCAAATACCTCCCCAAAGGCTCATGACGTTTGCAATGCCACTTTATACAGTTGGACTCGCACTCTTGGTTGCTGTAGCACTTTTTGGACTGACCAAAAAGGGGGCCCAGCGCTGGCTCAACATTGGTGTTGTGATTCAGCCTAGTGAGATTTTGAAAATTGCCATGCCGCTTGCTTTGTCTTGGTGGTTCCAAAAGCGGGAGGGTCAACTCAGGCCCTTGGACTTTCTTGTTGCCAGTGTCTTGCTTTTTGTACCCGTTGCCTTGATTATTCGTCAACCCGATTTAGGTACCGCCATTTTGGTCCTGTCCGCAGGACTCTTTGTGATCTTCTTTGCAGGTCTTAGTTGGTGGTTAATCGTGCCCCCCGTGCTCATAGGATTGGTTAGTGTGACACTGCTGGTGGTGTTTGAGCCAACGCTTTGTGCAGATGGTTTTCATTGGCCTCTTCTGCACGATTACCAGCAACAACGAATTTGCACTTTACTTGATCCCGGGCGAGATCCGCTGGGTAAAGGTTTTCACATCATTCAGGGGATGATTGCCATTGGTTCAGGCGGATTTTGGGGCAAAGGGTTCGGGCAAGGAACACAGGCTCACTTAGACTTTATCCCTGAGAGTACAACTGATTTTGTATTTGCTGCTTACTCAGAGGAGTTTGGACTATTTGGTAATTTGATGCTAATCGGCGGATTTATCTTCCTAGTGCTGCGCGGGCTTACCATCGCTCAACAAGGCCCCACTTTGTTTGCGCGTTTATTGGCGGGCAGTATCACCCTTATTTTCTTTACCTATGCATTTGTAAATATGGGTATGGTCAGCGGTATTTTGCCCGTCGTTGGCGTTCCTCTGCCCTTCATTAGTTACGGAGGCACTGCGATGGTGACGCTTGGGTTTGGCATTGGTATATTGATGTCCGTTGCTAAGGCCAAACAATTGGTCCAGTCTTAATGAAGCCCATTGATCCAGGGGTAGGCTGGCAAGTTGGGGTAATAGGTGTTGGCAATATGGGCGGCGCTATGGCCCAAAATTTACTAACGAAGGGTTGGCGAGTTGCTGTTCACGATATCGACGCTGTAAAGTCCCAGACCCTTCAAAGGTGTGGTGCCCAAGTGCTTGATCATCCAAGCCAATTAGCCGCTATTTGTAAGACGATCATCATAGCTGTAGTCGACGCAGAACAAGTAGCTAAGGTGTTAGAGGGTGACGAGCAAAGTGAGGGGTTGTTGCCTAAACTTGGAGCAGAGCACACTGTGCTACTTTGTCCAACCATTGCTCCAAAAGACGTTATCCGGTTCTCACAAGCCATATTGCGCCAGGGGGCGAGTGTGATTGACGCTCCAATGTCAGGTGGTCCAGTGCGCGCTCTAGAGGGGCGCATGAGTTTGATGACCGCATGCCTGCATGAGACCTGGCAAAAGCAAGAAACTTTGCTGCGCGCGTTGGCGGATCCAGTATTTTTTATGAGCGAGAAAGTTGGGGACGGCTCTAAAACAAAGCTAATCAATAATTTGTTAGCCGGGATTAATTTGGTTGCCAGCGCCGAACTTCTAGCAATGGCTGAGAAAGTGGGCTTAGACCTAGCAACAACGTTAAAGGTAATCGAGTCCTCTAGCGGCCAAAGTTGGGTGGGCTCTGAGCGAATGGGGCGCGCAATTAGCGCTCAGGGCACTGACCCACTCAAATTAGTGCCCTTAGCGCACATGACTCTTTTAGAAAAAGATACTCGCATGGCTCTAGAAATGGGCATAGATGCTGGATACATTGGCCCGCTTGGCTCAAGCGCCGTTCAAACCTTTAAAGATGCCTGCGCGAGTGGACTGGCTTCTTGCGATGATGCGGCAATGCTCGCCTTTTTGAGAAACTTTAAGGGGCAGGTAAGGGGCAGGTAAGGGGTGGTAAGGGGCACTAAAGGGCACTAAAGGGCAGGTAAGGAGCCTTTAAAGCTCGGTTCCATGTAATGTCCTGGAGTTGTGCGCGAGAATGAGAGCGCCATTACAATGGACTCATGATCTCAAGAGAACCCACCTTAGAACGCTTATCCATAGCACGTCGATTATTACTAGAACCTTACGGTTTAGACGAATCGCATTTGAGCCGTGCGCTTGCCCAAATTCGTGCGCACCGAGTCGATGATGCTGATCTTTATTTTCAGTACACGCGCTCCGAGGGGTGGAGCTTAGAGGAGGGCATCGTTAAGACCGGATCCTTCAGTATTGACCAAGGTGTGGGTGTTAGGGCTGTGAGTGGGGAGAAGACTGCTTTTGCCTACTCGGATGACATTTCAATGCACGCACTCATGGATGCTGCCAACACAGTGAGGACCATCGCACATGCCGGGCAAGAGCGAAGCGTTCAAATTCCAAAGCAAAGCATCCCCGCGACCCGGAGTCTGTACTTAGACCAAGATCCCATAGCAAGCTTGGGGAGTGCGGACAAGGTACAGTTACTCGAGCGAATAGAGAAGATGGCCCGTGCAAAGGACCCGCGCATCGTTCAGGTGATGGCTGGTTTGGCTAGTGAATATGACGTAGTGATGGTCGCACGCGCTGATGGATTGCTTGCAGCAGATGTGCGCCCTTTGGTTCGCCTGAGCTTGTCGGTCATCGCTGAGCAAGGAGCAAGACGTGAAGTCGGCTCCTCCGGCGGCGGGGGCCGATTTGGATTGGCATACTTTGATCAAGGAATGCTTGAGAAGTATGTTGATGAGGCTGTTCAAGCGGCGATTACTAATTTGCAAGCGCAAGCAGCCCCTGCTGGTGAGATGACTGTTGTGCTTGGTTCAGGTTGGCCAGGCATTTTGTTGCACGAAGCTATTGGACACGGCTTGGAGGGCGACTTTAACCGCAAAGGCTCAAGTGCTTTTGCGGGGCGTATTGGTCAGCGAGTGGCCTCCAAAGGCGTGACAGTCCTTGATGACGGTACCTTGTCAGACCGCAGAGGCTCCTTGAATGTCGATGATGAAGGTAACACCACTCAACGAAATGTCTTGATTGAGGACGGTATCTTAAAGGGCTACATTCAAGACAACATGAACGCGAGATTAATGGGGGTTGCGCCAACCGGTAACGGTCGACGTGAGAGTTATGCGCATGTGCCCATGCCTAGAATGACAAACACTTATATGCTCGCAGGTGACAAAACGCCCGAGGAGATCATTGCCAGTGTTAAAAAAGGCGTTTACGCAAGTAACTTTGGTGGTGGACAGGTCGATATCACATCGGGTAAATTCGTCTTCTCCGCAAGCCAGGCTTGGTGGGTTGAGAACGGTAAATTACTCTACCCCATCAAAGGCGCTACCTTAGTGGGTAACGGTCCTGACGCGCTAACAAGGGTGAGTTTGATCGGTAACGATATGGCACTTGATAGCGGAGTTGGGACCTGCGGTAAGGAGGGACAAAGTGTTCCAGTGGGTGTGGGTCAACCGACACTGCGTATAGATGGACTGACAGTTGGGGGAACGGCTTAAGCCTTCTAGCACTAATGCCAATTGTCAGCTTCTTTGAATTGTGACCATTAGTTGCAAATAAGGCCTGAAATTTATGGTACAGTTTCATTCATGAAAGGTTCAAAGTTCTTTTTTGGCTACTTTTATTTCTCACGCTCTGCGAGCGGTCGAGAGGTTTAAAAGTCCCTTAGCACTTTGAACTCCTAAACGACCGCCCCAGCAGAGGCGGTTTTTTTTTGCACAGTGGGATCTTTTTTCATCTCAACAGACCTTCAGCAACATTCAGCAACATTCAATATTACTCAACTTTAAGGCTTAGCTAGCGATGACCACCCCTAACCCTCCCGTACAAGTGCATTCATTGGTAAACCCACAGCCCATCGATAAGACCAGCCATGCAGATGATGAGCGAATCAAAGACATTACAGTCTTACCTCCTCCCGAGCATTTGATCCGCTTCTTTCCTATTCTTGGAACTCCGGTTGAAGAACTGATCACCCATACACGGCGCAGCATCAACCGCATCATGCACGGAGAGGACGACCGTTTGTTGGTGGTGATGGGGCCTTGCTCTATTCATGATCCCGCAGCAGCGCTAGAGTATGCGAGACGGCTTGTCATAGAGCGCGAGCGCTTTAAAGATACATTAGAGATCGTGATGCGCGTTTATTTCGAAAAACCCAGAACCACTGTGGGTTGGAAGGGACTCATCAACGATCCATATTTGGATGAGAGTTTTAAAATTGATGAGGGACTTCGCATCGCGCGTCAACTCCTCATTGAGATCAACCGCCTAGGGTTGCCTGCAGGGAGTGAGTTCTTGGATGTAATCTCCCCTCAATACATTGGCGACTTAATTAGTTGGGGCGCAATAGGGGCGAGGACTACGGAGAGCCAGGTGCACCGGGAGTTGGCCTCTGGGCTATCGGCGCCGATTGGTTTTAAAAACGGTACTGATGGAAATATCAAAATTGCAACCGATGCAATACAAGCGGCGTCAAGGGGACACAACTTTTTATCTGTTCACAAAAACGGACAAGTCGCGATTGTTCAAACAGTGGGCAACCCAGACTGTCACGTCATTTTGAGAGGCGGTAAGGCTCCTAATTATGACAAGCAAAGTGTGGGCGTAGCTTGTGCTGAGTTGGTCCAGGCTAAATTAACACCTAGCTTGATGGTGGATTGCTCACACGCCAATAGCAGCAAACAGCACATCAAACAAATAGAAGTTGCGAAAGATATCGCGGCTCAAATAAGTGGAGGATCTAAGGAGATTTTTGGCCTGATGGTTGAGAGCCATCTGAATGAGGGGGCTCAAAAGTTCACGCCTGGTAAGGATGATGTAGCGAAACTTAACTTTGGACAAAGCATCACAGATGCTTGTATCAAGTGGGAGGACTCTGTCCCCGTGCTTGAGCTCTTATCAAAGGCTGTCAAACAGCGAAGAGGGAGTTGATGTTGATTGATTGGACTCCAGTGGGCTAGGTTTTAACTAGTGCTTGGCTAAGCCCTTGAGTAATTTGTCGTGTATGCCACCGAAGGATCCGTTGCTCATACACAAAATATGATCCCCGGGCTTGGCTTGCTGAACAACTGCATTTACCAGTGTCTCAAGGTTTTGCGTGACTACGGCCTTTTTGCCAAGTGGTGTCAGCACTTCACCAGGGCTCCAGTCAAGTCCCTGGGAGTGACAAAAGGATATATCCGCTGCAGCCAGGCTTTGAGGAAGAAGTGAGTTCATGGAGCCAAGTTTCATGGTGTTTGAGCGCGCCTCAAATACCGCGAGGATGCGAGCATTCTTACCCACTTTTTTGCGAAGTCCTTCAAGCGTTGTCTCAATGGCCGTGGGATGGTGTGCGAAATCATCATATACCGTAATGGCAGTTGCTGTGCCTGGAGCGCCTCCAACAAAGCCTTTAATCTCCATACGACGTTTGACGTTCATGAAGCTTTGCAACGCGCTCGCCGCTTGCACGGGGTCAACTCCTAGGTGTGCAGCAGCTGCGATACTGGCAAGCGCATTCATCTGGTTATGCACGCCGCTAAGCGACCAGTTGACATTTGCTACTACGCGGGAGTTGTGAATCACCTCAAATTCGTTGGCCTCCCCGCGTGCTTGCCAATTGGCAATTTCGCTCATTCCAAAACGAGAGACACCGCTCCAAACTCCTTGAGCCAGCACGCGCTCTAAACTTCTTTCATCTGCGTTAACAACAATCTCACCTGATCTAGGAACTGTGCGCACGAGGTGGTGAAACTGGCGCTCAATTGCGGCAAGATTCTCAAAGATATCTGCGTGGTCAAATTCAAGATTGTTCAAAATTGCAGTGCGCGGTTTGTAGTGCACAAATTTGCTACGTTTATCAAAGAAAGCTGTATCGTATTCATCTGCTTCAATCACAAACGGCGCACGCTTTAGTTTGCCTGGTGTTCCAAGTCGAGCAGAAATATTAAAGTTAAGCGGTACACCGCCCACCAAGAAGCCTGGCGCAAGCCCTGCGCACTCGAGCACCCATGTGAGCATGGCTGTGGTGGTGGTTTTACCGTGAGTTCCCGCCACTGCTATTACGTGGTGAGGATTGGAGGGGGTGTGCAAGACGTGCTCGCTCAACCACTGAGGGCCACTTGTATAGGGCAGACCCTGCTCTAGTAGGGCCTCCATAAGTGGAAATTTAGGAGTCTGTGCGTCCACATGAACTCTAGAAACAACGTTTCCTATGACCCACATATCTGGCTTAAGACTCAATTGATCTGCGCTGTAGCCCTCAATTAAGTCTATCCCAAGCGATTGGAGTTGATCGCTCATGGGGGGGTAGACAGAGGCGTCACAACCAGTGACTTTATGTCCCGCTTGGCGAGCGAGTGCTGCAAGGCCTCCCATAAAGGTGCCGCAAATGCCGAGTATGTGTATGTGCATACTGCAAATTGTAAGGTGCTAAAACTTTTTTGGACTAGACTGTGAACGGGTAACTGCTCCCTTAAGTCTAAATCCCCTGCTCCTGAGGTTTGCTTGGGTTTCATTGCACAATTGACTTATGCAAGAAATTAGTCAAGAAATAGCAGCACAGGCTGCGCGTTGGATCGTAGAGGAGGGGTTGGACTACGGAGCTGCCAAGAAGCGGGCTATGAAGGAGCTCGGACTTGGCGCGGGCAAAGCCGCCGCTCCCTCTAACGACTTGGTTGAGGAGGAGGTGATCGAGTATTTGCGAATTTTTTGCGCAGACACCCAACCCCGGGAATTGGCTGCGCTCAGGGCGACTGCGCTCCTTTGGATGCAACGATTAGAGCCTTTTAGGCCCCATCTGAGTGGTGCGGTGTGGAGGGGGACAGCGACACGGTTAAACGATATTCATATTCAGCTCTTTTGCGACGACTCTAAGGAGGCTGAAATTGAGCTCATTAATAAGGGGGTCGATTTCCAGGTGAGGGCTATAAGTGGATTTAGGGGCGAGGAGGTAGACGCCCTAAGCCTGAGCACTTACTGCGAGGGGTTACAAGAGGA
This sequence comes from uncultured Burkholderiales bacterium, assembly GCA_903896615.1. Taxonomy (GTDB): domain Bacteria; phylum Pseudomonadota; class Gammaproteobacteria; order Burkholderiales; family Burkholderiaceae_C; genus Limnohabitans. The sequence goes on along the minus strand of CAITYM010000049.1, from coordinate 6,363 downwards.
AGTCGGTGTGCATCTCATGATCTACGATCATGATGATTTAAGGGGCGCATTGTCAATGGGAGCTAGGGCGAGGGAGCCTCAACTCAAATCACAGGAATTAAGATCCCCGCAAGAAATGTTGATGCACGCACTTCAATTTCCCAAATCCCCCATCGGTTCGCTTAAAGCGCTCAGTGAGTTGTTGAGTCAAAGCCTGGGGACTTCGACCGGTATTGACCGTGGGTAAGGCAATTTTGAACGCCTCCCCTACAATCGGCTTCTATGAATTCAAAGCCTGAACAGACAAAAAGCCCAGACCTAAGTCGCAGCAATAACGATACTCACATCGACACTCGCATCGACACTTGTATCGACACCGACACCGGTCAGGATAAGGCTTCAACTGCTCGCAGAAGAGTCTTGGGCAGCGCAGCCGTGCTCGGCTTGGTGGCTGGCGGTTTGTATTCTTGGTATAGGAATACGCCCTCCTCCCCTAGTCCCCAAGAGCTTCAACAGTTATGGGCAACCAATTATCAACATCCAAACGGAGAGGATGTTAATTGGAGTCAATTCAAAGGAAAACCACTCATCATTAATTTTTGGGCGACCTGGTGCGCACCGTGTGTTGAAGAAATGCCGTTAATTGATCGCTTTTATAAAGAAAATGCATCCAACGGTTGGCAAGTACTTGGCTTAGCTATTGATCAGCCAAGTCGGGTGAAATCCTTTCTCACCCAAACCCCAGTGAGCTATCCTATTGTTTTGGCTGGATTAGGGGGTACTGAGCTCAGTCAGACCCTAGGGAACAAATCTGGAGCTTTACCATTTACGATCATTTTGAGCGCGAATGAGCGTGTTTTACTTAAAAAAATAGGTAAGTTAAAGGCAGAAGAGCTCAGTTCATTGCTTTAAAAAGCTAAAAATCGAGGTAAAGGTGGTTTTTCTGCAGAAAATAGTAGAAAATACTACCTCTTCCACGAAATAAGCTAAACGTTATGGATTTAAGAAAGCTTAAGACGCTGATTGACTTGGTTTCCGAGTCCAATATCTCAGAACTTGAAATAACTGAAGCCGAGGGCAAGGTTCGCATCGTTAAAAGCGAAGGCCCCTCAGCTGGGGTGGTTTATACCGCACAACCGGTCAGAAACAACGCTGGATATCAGCAGCATGAGGGCGGTGGAGCTGCTCAAAGTCCGCACGTGATTGAGAACACCCCAGGTACTGAATCTGGTGGCGCGATTGATTCGGGCGCACCTGGTCAATCAACTGGATCCCAAGCAGCAAGTGCTGTAACCGGTCACGTGGCAAAGTCCCCCATGGTGGGTACTTTTTACAGGTCCTCGACACCGGGTGGGAAACCCTTTGTTGAAGTAGGCTCTGTCGTCAAACAGGGTGAGACGATTTGTATTATTGAGGCCATGAAAATACTCAATGAAATTGAAGCCGATCACTCAGGTACAGTCACTCAAATACTCGTTAATGACGGACAGGCTGTCGAGTACGGGCAGTCCATTTTTGTGATCGAGTAAAAAAGAGCAGTTCGCGTTTTATGTTTAAAAAAATTCTGATCGCTAATCGCGGTGAAATTGCGCTTCGCATCCAAAGGGCTTGTAAAGAACTCGGTGTCCGGGGTGTGATTGTTTACTCTGAGGCGGACCGGGAAGCTAAATATGTGAAGCTTGCTGAGGAGGCGGTTTGTATAGGTCCTGCTCCTTCAGCGCAAAGTTACCTCAACATGCCTGCCATCATCTCCGCAGCAGAGGTGACCGATGCAGAGGCCATTCACCCAGGATATGGATTCTTGAGTGAGAACGCCGATTTTGCTGAGCGAGTTGAGAAAAGTGGTTTTAAATTCATAGGACCTACGCCCGAATCCATTCGAATGATGGGGGACAAGGTCTCTGCTAAACAAGCCATGATTAAAGCCGGCGTTCCCTGCGTACCCGGCTCAGACGGGGAGCTTCCCGATAACCCAGCGGAGATGAAGCGCATCGCCAAGAGCATTGGTTATCCGGTCATCATCAAGGCCGCGGGCGGTGGTGGTGGCAGAGGTATGCGCGTTGTGAATACAGAGGCTGCGCTCATCCACGCTGTTCAGACCACAAAAGCGGAGGCGGGCGCAGCGTTTGGTAATCCGGCCGTCTACATGGAGAAATTTCTTCAAAACCCACGGCACATCGAGATTCAAATCCTTGCTGATCAGTTTAAAAACGCAGTTTATTTGGGTGAACGTGACTGCTCGATGCAAAGGCGCCATCAAAAAGTAATTGAGGAGGCGCCTGCTCCAGGAATTCCTAGAAAGCTTATTGAAAAAGTGGGCGAGAGGTGTGTGGCCGCTTGCAAGAGGATTGGTTACAGAGGGGCGGGTACTTTTGAGTTTTTGTATGAAAACGGAGAGTTCTACTTTATTGAGATGAACACGCGCGTGCAGGTGGAACACCCCGTGACAGAGTTCATCACAGGTATTGATATCGTTAAGACACAGATCCAAGTCGCTGCGGGTGAGAAATTACCCTTTACGCAAAAACAAATTGTTTTCAAAGGCCACGCGATCGAGTGCAGAATCAACGCTGAAGACCCCTTTAAATTCACTCCCTCACCGGGCAGAATTACGATGTGGCATGCAGCGGGTGGCCCTGGAGTTAGGGTTGATTCACACGCTTATACCAACTATTTTGTTCCGCCAAACTATGACTCAATGATTGGCAAGCTCATTGTGTACGGGGATACAAGAGAGCAAGCGCTCGCCCGCATGCGAACTGCTTTGTCTGAGTCAGTCGTTGAGGGGATTCAAACAAACATTGCACTGCACCGAGAAATTATGAGTGACGCCAAATTCATTACGGGCGGAACAAACATTCATTATTTAGAAGAGTGGCTCTCTAACCATAAGCGTTAATCTATGTTTGAGCTCTGCCTTCAAGTGACCCAAGAGGTTGTGGAACTCTTGAGCGATTCGCTCATGGAGATAGGTGCCTTAAGCGTCAGTGTTGAAGATGCGGATGCCCTAACAGACCAAGAGCGCGCCCAATACGGGGAGCCTGGTATGCCCCCGCCCGAGCAACTCGGCTGGACACGCTCTATCGTTATTGCCCTATTTGAAGATGAACAAAGCGCAATGGAGGTGGGTAATTGGTTAATTGAGCAAAGCGACTTGGCCGAGCATTTGAGCGTCTCTAAGGTGCGAGCTGTACCTGAACAGGACTGGGTCCGTTTGACTCAGTCTCAATTTGATCCGGTTGAAATTACACCTGAGTTTTGGATTGTGCCGACTTGGCATGAGCTACCAAGGGGTGCGAGCAAAGTGCTACGCTTAGATCCTGGACTTGCGTTTGGAACTGGCACACACCCAACCACAAAGATGTGTTTGAGGTGGATTGCTAAGCACCCCCCACTCAACAAGCGTGTGCTCGATTACGGATGCGGCTCAGGCATTTTGGCAATGGGTGCAGCACTTTACGGTGCAAGTGTCGTGGATGCGGTGGATATTGACAGCGCAGCAGTTAGCTCAACCGTTGAGAACGCTCGAGCTAATCAATTGGGTGAGCTCATTCAAGCGGGTTTACCTGATGCAGCAGTTGGGGTTTATGACACCGTGCTTGCAAACATATTGGCCTCACCCCTCAAAGTGTTGGCGCCCCTACTTGCTGGGCACATGAAGCCTGGAGCATCACTTGTGCTAGCAGGTATTTTAGAGCGACAAGCACAGGAGTTGATTCAAGCCTACTCGCCCTATTGCAAACTCAGCGTGGTTGACGCCTTGGACGGCTGGATTTTGATGAGTGCGCAAAGTCCTAAATAAATATTGCACCCCCGGCGCTGCCCTTTTCTTTGACCGTACCTTTGTGCACTAAAACTGAAGTGAATTTAAATTCTTTCGTCCGCTCATGATGCAACTCATTACTCGCTGTCCTCAGTGTGAAACTGCATTTGCCTTTGAAACTGCACAACTAAGACTTGCTCAGGGATGGGTAAGGTGCGGCAAATGTGCCATGTTGTTTGAGGCAGATAAGCATCTCTTTGAACGCGACGGGGAGCATGCGTTAGACCGCGGGGGATTCAAGGGGAGAGGACACGCTGTTACTGGCAACTCAAATAAGCAGCAACAAGGCGCAGGTGCGTCTGAGGGTGAGCGCGCCCGCGCACTGCAATCAACAGCCAAGCCAAAGATGACAACCAAGATCGAAGAGTTGCATTCTGATCTAAAAGCGCTACACGACACTTTAGACGATGAGAGCGGTGAGAGCGGTGAGTACGCAGATACCTCGTCAAGCCCCGATCGTCGGCATTTTGATTTAACTTTTGGGCTTCAAAAGATGAAGTCCCTTAGTCTTGAGATGCAGGAGTTTAGTGGCCTACAGTCCTTTGAGAGCTTGAGGGCCAAGCAAGCTGCGCCCTCACTACAGTCTGAGCAACCCCGCATTGATGGGTCTAGCGGAGTGGCTGAAGTGCGTCAATCTACGGCGCAAACGGGTGAGCGAAGTTTGGGGGCGGGGCAGGGGCGAAAAACTTCATGGACCCTTGCTTTATCCGTGAGCTTTTTAATGCTCATTGCAGTTGGTCAAATCGTATGGGCAAACAAAGAGGTCATTGGGGCGCTTAGTGCTCAGTCGCATCTTTTCTTGCAAAGCGTTTGTAACGAATTAGGTACAGAGCTTGGTTGGCCCATGGAGCCGCAGAGTTTGAAGATAGAGTCAAGTAGCTTTAAGTTACTTACTGGGGAGACCTACAAAGTCAAATTGAGACTTAAAAACCATCAAGACTATGCAGTTAAAACGCCTTGGCTTGAGTTGGCGCTCTTGGGAGGGGATGAGGGTGTACTGGTGAGGAAGGTTTTCTCAACCAAGGAACTAGAGCTCCAACAAGCTATTGCACCTGACAAAGATTTAATCATCTCGTTTAATATTAAAGTTGATGAGCAAATCGCACCCCACATCGTTGGATATCACCTTGATTTCTTTTATCCTTAAATTTTTTCTACTGCACCTGCAAAGACGCCTCTGAGATAATCTAGCGCAACAACAGTTGAAATAATAAATTTAACGCAAGCAATTTAAAAACAATCAACTCAATCAATAAACCAACCACAGGAATATAAAACATGTCAGCACTTATTTGTGGCTCCTTAGCCTTTGACACCATTATGAGTTTTGAGGGGCGGTTTGCAGAACAAATCCTCCCCGATCAACTCCATATTTTGAATGTCTCTTTTTTGGTACCTCAATTAAGGAGAGATTTTGGGGGGTGTGCAGGAAATATCGCCTATGCCTTAAAGATCCTTGGCGGCACCCCTTTGCCCATGGCAACACTTGGGACAGATGCAGCAGATTATTTGGCGCGCTTAAAAGAACTTGGTATCTCCCTTGAGTTTGTTAAAACTGTCGATAACTCCATGACCGCTCAGGCCATGATCATGACTGATAAAGATAACAACCAAATTACTGCTTTTCATCCAGGAGCGATGAGCTTTGCGCACAACACGAAGGTCGAAAAGCGTTCAGATATCAAACTCGCTATCGTCTCCCCAGACGGACGCAGTGCCATGCTTGAACATGCTGATCAACTTGCGCATGCAGGCATTCCTTTTGTGTTTGATCCGGGACAGGGTCTACCGATGTTTGACGGCGTAGAGCTCTCTAAGATGATTGGTCAGTCAACTTGGGTGACGGTGAACGATTACGAGGGCAAAATGCTCAGTGAGAGAACGGGTTGGGATTTTGCTGAAATATCAAAACAAGTCCAAGGCCTTATTGTTACTTTAGGGGGTGAGGGTTGTGAGGTTTGGCAGGCGGGGGAGAAAACTTGGGTGCCACCCGTTAAAGCCGCTCAGATCGTTGACCCAACCGGTTGTGGTGATGCTTGGCGCGGTGCACTCCTTTATGGGTTGGAGCAGGGTTGGTCGCTTGAGAAATGTGCAGATTTAGGCAATAAAGTAGGTTCTATCAAGATAGCAAGTCGTGGACCACAAAACTATACGCTTGAAAAATTAGCCCACTAAAAACACGCAACAAAAAACCCGACGCTTTGCAGCGGTCGGGTTGGCGTGCTAGTGAGACTAGACTAGTTTCCCAAAGGGGGAAGCTAATTTAGGGCTTGCTAGCGATTGGGAATGGCCAAGCCGCTTGTGGATTCAGCGTGGTCTGTGCACCTGGGTGGTGGCTGACATGCGTTGTGACTTGGTGAGTCGGCGCGTGATGAGCTGGAGCGTGGTGCTCGGGTTCATGGTGCGCGTGATGGTCCCCAGCGTGATGGGTAGGTGCATGTGATGCACTTGCTGGTTTGTGAGCAGCTGCAGCCTTTTTAACCACCGCTTTTTTCTTTGCCGCTGGCTTTTTAGCAATTACTTTTTTGGGAGCCGCTTTTTTTGCCGGAGCTTTCTTGGCT
>CAITYM010000048.1 GCA_903896615.1 uncultured Burkholderiales bacterium | reverse complement strand
TCATTGAGGCATCAAAAACCAGTGAGTCATATCCAATCGATATTTCCCAAATTGAGTCTATCAAAGGGCTGCTTTCAAAGATAGGCAAAGTTGATGGAATAGTGTGTACGGCAGGATTAGTAGACTTTAGAGGTTTTGATGATGCGTCAGATCAAGACTGGAAATATGGGGTGCAAAATAAATTAATGGGGCAGGTCAATCTAGTGAGGATAGGTGCAAGCTATGTGAACAAAGGAGGGACGATAGTTCTAACTACGGGAATATTGTCTACATACCCTATGCCTGGAAGTTCAATTGTCACAACAGTAAATGCAGCAGTAGACGGATTTGTCAAAGCTGCTTCTTTAGAGCTGAAGGAAAAGATTAGAGTAAATGCTGTGTCTCCCGGCTGGATTACGGAAACATTGGAATACATGAAAATGGATACTACTCCTGGATTGCCGGCTAAAGAAGTCGCTAAAGCTTATATTAGCTTAATCGATTCCAATGAAACTGGACAAATTAAAATAGCAGCAAAGATTTAAGGTAAATATGAAAAAAACACTTTTAATTAATGGGCACAGAAATCCCAAGGAATAACATTTTGGAAACGCTTTATTTATTAAAGCATCAGAATTGCCCGAAGTAACAGCGCATACATTAATGGAGCAATACCCCGATTACAAGATCGATGGAGAGAGAGCGAAATATCCTTTCTAGGCATAAAAATATAGTTTTGCAATTTCCGTTTTATTGGTACTCTACACCTGCAATCCTTAAAGAATGGATCGATGAAGTATTTTCAAGAGGTTGGGCATACGGCGGGGGCGAGGCGTTAGCAGGGAAAAATCTAATGGTTGCAATAACTAGCGGAGGTCCTGAAAAGGTCTATCAACATGACGGGGCAAATAGATTTACGATGGAGGAGTTCTTGAGACCCCTGGAGCAAACAGCTCATTTATGTGCAATGAGGTGGAATAAACCGTTTTTGATGCAAGGCGTAAGATATCTGGATCAAGCGCAAATTGATTTAATTTGCAGTGCTTATGTTCAAGAAATAAAAAAACTTGGGTAAAGGCTCGTTCATCAAATGTCCTGTAAGATAAATTAAGTCAGTTGTAGACTTTTTAGGGTTTATTTAACGGTGAAAATAGCAGGCGAGGCGGCTAGTTGAGATCACATGCCCTTGTACGAAAAAACTGTATTCGAGACAAGAGAGAACAGTGGATTAATTATTAAATATGTTTTTTGAGATCGTTATTGTTGTAAGAGTGAAATTTCGGATTTTTATTTGATCAGTTCTTGCATTCCACAGACTTTAAAAAGTTGATAAACTAGTGTGTACAGTTTAAAAAAAGAGATCCACTCGAAATGCTTAATACTCAAGACAAAACACGCATAGATGACACACGAATCTCATCAGTCAGGCCTTTGATAACACCTGCATTGCTGGAAGAACAGTTGCCAAGTTCGCCTAAACATTTGGCTGTAGTTGAGAGTTCGAGAAACGAAATCGCTGGTATTTTAAAGGGTAAAGATGATAGATTGATAGTTGTGGTTGGCCCATGTTCAATTCATGATCACGGGCAAGCTGTGGAATATGCTCAACTTTTGAAAGCACAGGCTGAAAAACACAAATCCGAATTGTTGATCGTTATGCGTACTTATTTCGAGAAGCCCCGTACGACCGTTGGCTGGAAGGGTTATATAAACGATCCGCATCTTGACGGTAGTTTTGCAATTAATGAGGGGCTCACTCTCGCTAGAAAGTTGATGTTGGATATCATTGATATTGGACTACCTGTGGCGACGGAGTTCTTAGACTTGCTTAGTCCGCAATTTATATCTGATCTAGTTACCTGGGGGGCAATTGGAGCTAGAACGACTGAGAGTCAAATCCACCGACAATTAGCAAGCGGTTTGTCATGCCCTGTTGGTTTTAAAAATGGAACTGATGGTGGTATCAAAGTAGCTTCGGATGCAGTTCTTGCTTCTAAAGCCACGCACTGCTTTATGGGAATGACCAAGATGGGGCAGGCGGCAATTTTTGAAACACGCGGAAACCAAGATGTGCATATCATACTTAGAGGCGGAAGTAAGCCTAATTACGCTTCTAGCGATATCGATGCGGCTTGTGAAATGTTGATCTCGGCGGGTTTAACGCCAATTGTTATGATAGATGTATCTCATGCAAATAGTAGTAAACAGCATAATAAACAAATAGATGTAGCTGGTGATGTGGCAAAACAAATTTCTAATGGCGACAAACGTATTATTGGAATCATGATAGAGAGTCATATCAACGAGGGGAAACAAGACTTAACATCTCGACATGAGATGAAGTATGGAGTTTCTATTACGGATGGGTGTATAAGCTTCGAAAATACCATCTTAGTTCTAAACAATCTAGCAAATGCTGTTTGTAGTCGACGTAAAATTAAAAAGTAAAGCAATTAGTTTGAGTATAAAAAATTTTTTTTGATAAATTAATTGATTACTTGAATTGACTAGTGCTTTCGGAATCCATTGAATTTTTTTGTTTGGTCGATATTTTTTTATGTAAATGATCAGGAGTACTTAAATTTATGATTCGATATTTAATTGTCGTTGGGCTTCTTATTTTGGCTACAACTCTTGAAACAACAGGTGATGCATTTATGAGAATTGGAATTTACGATCGAAGTGGACTTGATCGGGTATCTGTTTTGGGGTTAGGTGCAATATTACTTTTCGGTTATGGATTCTTTTTGAACTTAGCTCCCCTGCCTTTTGAAAGAGTCGTAGGTTTATATATTGCAACACTATTCATTGTTTGGCAGGTTGTTAGCTACTTCACATTTAAAACAATTCCCAATTTAACAATCATTGCGGGCGGCATTTTAATTGTTGCTGGTGGACTCTTGGTGTCGTTTGGTGACGCTGCAGCAGAGATAAGTCAATAAATGAATTAAGTGGGTACAAATAAATCAGCGACAGTTGCTACTCCAATAAGTCATTTTAAGTAAATTCCTTTTGTACTAATGAGTACACCATTTAATGAGTGCGAATCATGTAAAAGCCGCCAAGTATGCAATCATGCGGCCATTAGGTATTGAAAATTGGTAGGCTAAGAAATTCGAGGCTTAACGTAAGAGCATATTGAACGGAAAAGATCGCATTTGTTTGGTATAGGCAGGCAGTATTGTAAAAGGTCAAAATTAGAAATATGCCGGATTGTTATCAGTGCTTGTCCGTTGCTATTGAGTTGAGAGCGACTAGATTAAGAATTTTGAGTTCGCGTAGATTTAGGATGATCAACTTGCTTTTAATGAACTTTGCGAGTGTTCTACTTACAGTTTCGTGTTTGAGTCCTAAATAACTTGCAATATCGTAACGACTCATTTTTAGGTTTAAGTCAATAGGGGAGAAACCCCTTTCTTCATGACTTGCACTAAGTTTAAGTAAAAATGTTGCTACTCTTTCCTCGGAGTTCATGCTTCCTAAGAAAAGCATTACAGAGTTCTCACGATTAATTTCAAGACTGTAAAGATGACGGATATGAGAGTGAAGTCCCTTAACAGAATTGGCGATTTCTTCAACGTTTGAAAATGGGACAATACAAACGGTGGAGTCTTCAAGAGCAATAACCTGACAACTATACAACTCACTCAATTCGCCAGCCAAGCCGATGCTATCGCCAGCCATATGAAATCCTAGAACTTGATCGCGCCCATCGTTTGTGGAGATAACGGTTTTGAAATAACCCGTTCTGATAATGTATAAAGATTGTTGTCCATTTTTGAGTCTGGACAGATCATGCCCTCGTTTGACCCTGATTCGTTGACTTACAAGTTCGTCGATTCGCGTAAGCTCATAGTTGTTGAGACCCAAGGGCATGCATTTTTTTAATAAATTGCAGTTGCTACAGGTGACTTCCAGTTTGTAGGGAATTTTTAATTTCATATCCATTGGGAATCCCTTTACAAAAAGAGGTCGTCATAGAAGTAAACGTCAGTAGATAATTAAATTAAATCAACTAAGGTATTTCCAGTTTGAAGTAATATAAACACCAATCTTTTATTAGCAGATTTTAAGGTGCAAAAAGATAAATAAATGTTCGATAGGATACATAAAAGATCCCTCTTTTCGTCGAATTAACGGGTTATAAGAATAAAAGTGGTACTGATATTATTGATTTGCAGATTAATAAGAGAGTTATGGCAGATATAAGTCAGTAGATGAGTGGGTGTAGTGTGAGATCACTTCCTTATTAGAAATCTAAATTGAATAAAAATACTTGGTTGGTACGCTAGCAGACCGAACATTACTCGGCGTTAAGTAAAACTAGAGGCTAAGTACAAAAACAATCCATTGAAGATGGCTTATTACGAATATTGAAAAAACTTATAAGATAACTTATGGTTAGGCTAACTGGTTCACAACTTCGAATAAAAAAATCATGTAAAAGAATTTGAATATTTTGACTCTATAAATTTTATTGAACTTATTCAAGTATTAAAAAAGTAATTGAAAGTAAAAAGATGACATTTGACAAAGGTAGGGATTGTTCCAAGAAAAATTCCGTATTAGACTTTTACGAGGAAACGAGTGCAAATATATTAAAAGCATATACACACAACAAAGAGGCATTAAGGTTGCATGAGAAAGGATATTACAAGGCAGCTAAGCATCATGCGACGCGTGTTCATGGATTGTCCTTAAAGGCAACAGAACAAATTGGCATGGCGATGGAGTTGGCAGAGAGATTAAATAATTCGGCTATTGGTCAATTAAGTTAGGCATTAAATATGAAAGAGAGCATTATGAAATCAAATAAAAACCTTGCGGCAACGTGTTTGAATCAAACTGTTTCATTAATGAATTTATATCAAATGAGTTCGGTGAAATTAATAGACTTAATTTTTACACATAACAAACGTGCAATGGAATCATCTAGGCTACATGTAAGTGAGTTAATAAATTTAAAAGATTATGGCGAGGCGAATAAATTAATCGCGAAGAATGTAACCAGTAAAATAAAGGAATATACAAATTTTGCAACCTCAGCCTATCTGCTGGGCGGTGAGACTCAGTCAAATTTAATGGCGCTTTGCCAAAGTCATGTCAATGATCATACTCACATAGGTGAGCAAGCACTAAAGTCCTTAGCTGATAGCGAAAATCCAATCGCTTCAATGGCGGTTTCAATTGCCCAGTCAGCCTTTGATGTAAGTAAAAATGCTATTACAGCAGCAAAAACATCCTCTAGATTTTGACGATTAACTGGAGAGTGTTAGGCGTGATTGACCAATATGGTTTCAATAATTTTGAATTGGCCTTGTTGCAGCAATCAAAATAACTGAGACGAACGCAGTAAATACTCATGGGCTAGTAAAGATTAAATAGTGCGAGCGCCGCGTGTTAATTGAAAGTAATATAAAAAAATACACCTTGTGTGATTATTTTTCTTAAATTAACTAATTAAATTAGTCCTGTGATTTTTATCAATACTAATTATTAATAAAACAATATAGTCTAATCTTCCTGTAAAACAAATTGGAATATTATGAAAACAGATGCACAAATTCAACTTGATGTTATAGCCGAATTAAAGTATGAGGCAACTATCAAAGAGTCCAACATAGGCGTTTCCGTTAAAGATGGAATTGTTACATTGAGCGGTAGTGTCGATCACTATTATGAAAAATACCATGCAGAAAAAGCAACGCAACGAGTATCAGGCGTTCATGGAATAGCCATGGAGTTAGAGGTTAAATTGCCTGGGGACAGTAAACGAAGTGATAGTGACATTGCACATGCTATTGATAACATTATGACTTGGTCTGCTCTTTTGTCTAAAGATACGATTCAGGTTAAGGTCGAAAAGGGTTGGGTAACTTTATCTGGACAAGTTAAATGGCATCATCAAAAAGCCATGCTTAATTCATCTATTACCCATTTGATGGGTGTAGTAGGCATAAGCGACCAATTAAGTATTAAAAACACACTTGCCAAATCTGTTGTTAAATCAGATATTGTGGAGGCGCTTAAACGGCGTGCACAAAATGACGCAGATGAAATTGATGTGCAGGTCAAAGACGGCGAAGTAACTTTAACAGGAAAGATTCATTCTTGGAATGAAAGAGCCCTTGTTAAGCACGCCGCCTGGAGTAATACAGATGTTGTGAAGGTTGTAGATAAATTAGATCTTACATTCTCCTAAATGTATTTATGGATGATCGTACTGATCATCCATTTTGCACTGACCCATTTCGAAAGCTCATCGCATGAACAGTACTTTACTAATTTCTTATATCTTTGATACTCACGTTGCTGCCGAGGAGGCTGTGAAAACACTAGGCCGAGCTGGATTTGATATTAAGAAAATATCAATTATTGGGAAGGGCTATCACAGCGAAGAGCACCCCGTAGGTTTTTATACAGCGGGAGACAAAATAAAATCGTGGGGAAGTAATGGCGCCTTTTGGGGTGGTCTTTGGGGTATCCTTTTCTTACCTGCAGTATTTTTGATTCCTGGTTTTGGTGTCGTTGCTATGGCTGGCCCGTTTGTCTCAGTACTGATTTCAGCACTGGAGGGCGCAGTTATTGTTGGTGGACTATCTGCTATAGGTGCGGCACTATCAAGAGTTGGTGTTAACAGCAATCAGATCATCAAATACGAACTGGCAATAAAAGCGGATCAATTCGTGTTGTTAATTCATGGTGATATCGGGGATCAAGATAAGGTTGAATCAATACTTAAAAAATTTAGTCCCTGTCTCGTCAATGCCTTTGCATAGGTAATTCAATTTTTTGGTATGTCTTCAACTCTCAAAGTGGTTTGGTCTAGTAATCTCACTTTTTATTCCGACCTATGACTCTTGAATATATTATTTAAAAAAAATATTAAGAGTTGATTTTAATCTTAAGGTTAAGTATGAATAATCTGTTTAGTTATTTTAAATTTTTAGAAATTATTCGAAAATCTCACCCCGGTGGAGTTGTTTTGGATATTGATCCTATATCTAAATTAATATTGGATGAAATTGCACTGCACGAATTAAACGACGAACCTTTGACAATTACAGTGATGATGTCTTTTTTGCATATTGCATCACAAGCAACTATTCACAGAAAGCTAAGTTATCTTGTGGATAAGGGTTATATTAATTCCAAATGCATAGGCACGAATCGCCGTACTAAGCACTTAACTATTACAAAGATTACTCAGCGATATTACAAAACTCTTTCACAGGCCATGAATAAGGCTTGTCTGGCTGTTTAGCTTCTATCGCGAATAACCCTCAGTTTGTAGTCAATATTTTATTAAAGTATCGGAGCAATAGGGGACTGTTGTTTTTCTTTGGATTCTTGGTTAAATTTAAAACTCTTAAAGTTGGGTAATGAGCTTGGATAGATCATGGTTGATCTATATCAATTAAACTCAATCTTTGACTGTGCAAAAAATATTTTTCTGGCCTAATGGTTACTTTCTCTTTCAATGATAGCCAACTAGCGATAAGGGGATGCGTTTAACTCGCTCCCCGCTATCAATGCACTTTCTTGCGATCGTTGCAATTCGCGTCTTATCTCATGAATGCAATAACCCTTTTTCTAACTAGCGTGTCAGTTGTGCTCGCAGTAATATCAATTGTTAATTTAAACACACCTTTGGCTATCATTTTTACAATATTAGCTGTTTTGATAGCGCAATCGCTAAAGATGGCAAATGTTTGGGAGAAATTTGTAATCTTGCGAGCAGGAAAGATTCACGCAGTGAAGGGACCTGGTTTGTTTTTGATCATCCCGGTTCTAGACAGGATTGTCATGATTATCGATGAGAGAATTCAAACAACAGCTTTTAACGCCGAGCAAGCTTTGACAAGAGATACAGTGCCAGTAAACGTAGATGCAATTATTTTTTGGCACGTTCATAACGCACAAAAAGCAGCTCTGTCAATTACAAATTTTTTGCAGGCCATAGACCGTGTTGCTCAAACATCGCTGCGTGAGATGATCGGCTCGTCTATGCTATCTGATTTGCTGTCTGATCGCAAAGCTGCAGATACACATTTATGTCAAGAAATTGGAAGAAAGACTAGTGATTGGGGCATCACAGTAAGTTCAGTTGAGATAAGGGATGTTGCCATCCCGGTAGCCTTGCAAGATGCGATGTCTCGACAAGCGCAGGCAGAACGTGAGAAACAGGCTCGGATCATTCTAGGAACAGCTGAAGCTGAAATTGCCAGTAAATTTGTAGACGCCGCAAAGATATATGAAACCCAACCAGGTGCACTGCAACTTAGAGCAATGAATATTATTTATGAAACAACAAAGGAGAGGGGGACAACAATCTTAATTCCTAGCTCCATGGTAGATTTTATGAATCCATCTAATGCTTTGAGCAAAGTTCGAGAAGTAGACTCAAAGCAGAATTAACCGAGCATTAGCAAATGCATCATAAGTAAACGGATTAATCCTTTACTGAACTTTTCTTACCTTTAGGTCGATAAATTTAGATTATGTCTTTTTCAGGTTAGTGTAGATGAGACAAGCTCTCTCTAATTTGTGAGCAGGTATATTGTTCGGTATTGGAGAACCAAATTTGAGGGTGAACAACTGCATTTCTTTTCAGTTGAGATAGTTCAATTTTAGTCATTGAAAGCTTATACATCCCACACATTGCTGCCCCGATAGCTCCAGTGAGCGTGTCAGCTTCCCACTCGGTTAAGTGTCTATCTTGACTTTCAATTTCAGTAATTGCCTTTTCAAGAAGATGGCGAACAAGATATTTTTGATCATCAATTGTTAATTGGTCAAAATCGACAAGATCTGGATCAATTGTTGCTGGATTTGCGTATGAATTGATAGGCTTTGACAACTCATGTGTTGAAATGAATTGGATGGGTAGATCAAGCATAATAACCTCCTAAATACTGTAATTATATACAGTATTTGGCGGATCTAGCCTTCGTATTATTGGGGTTGAAATCTTAATTTACAGGGGGTTATCCCAGAACTAGCGCGCTTGCAATACCCAAATTGCAAGCCCCTCCCAGTGGTGATGGATCTTATAAAAAGTTCTTCTTCATTATCGGTACGAAATTAAGAGGATCAATTTAGTGCCGTATTAATCCAAATGAATATTTGCTGATTTAACGACTTTATTCCAGTAGGGCAATTCCTTTTTGAGCAAAGCATCTAAGCCTAAAGGATTGAGGTAGCTAATCTCTACGCCTGCAGTATCAGCGCGTTGTTTAACCTCAGGCTGTTCTAGGCTCTTTTTTACAGTTTCAGTGAGTTTTGCTACAACTGAGGGCGGGGTATTTGCTGGAGCATATAGGGCAACCCAAGACTCCAGTTGAAATGAAGGTACGCCCGCTTCAGCAGTAGTTGGCACATTAGGGAGCATAGGGTGGCGAGTTTTGCCAGTTACAGCAAGCGCTTTTAATTTGTCAATCTGAATATGCTGCATGACAGAGGGTGGTGTCGTGATAAAGACTTGGACTTGACCGGATAAAACATCTTGTATGGCTGCGCCAGAGCCCTTGTAGGGGACATGTACTAAATCAATATTTGCAATTTGTTTAAATATTTCCGTTCCAATATGAGAAACGGATCCGTTTCCTTGTGAGGCATAGTTCAATTTTCCTGGATTGGCCTTTGCGTAAGCAATGAATTCTTTTAAGTTATTGGCCGGAATCGAGGGGTGTACAGCTATAACATTGGTTGATGTGGTGAGTAAAGCAATGGGCGTAAAGTCCTTGATAGGATCCCACGGTAATTTGTCCATCAGTGAAGGGTTGCCTACGTGATAGCCTGAGTAAGAGATAAGTAGTGTGTAGCCATCTGGCTTAGCTCTTGCTACGTATTGGTAAGCTGTATTTCCGCTTGCACCTGGTCTGTTATCAATAACGACGGGCTGATTGATCAAGCGCGCCAATGGTTCACTTAGCAATCTTGCCGACGTGTCTACAAACCCTCCAGGTGGATTTGGAACAACAAGAGTGATGGGGTGCTCAGGAAAGCCTTGGCCGTAGACAAGCGACCAAGTAAGTGAGAGTAGTAGGGTGATGGCTTGAAGTCTGATGTTCTTTAATGGGTTCATTTTGAGTGTTAAAAGTTGAAGTTTCAATAATATTGATAGGTTGCGACGAAGAAATTTAGTGATGCCATAAAATTGCTTTCCCCTTTGAGAGCCAAGTTTCATATTGGTCTTTATAAAAAGCGTCAATTTGGCCACGCTTCACTTTTAGTGTAGGCGTTAAAAAACCAGACTCTATTGTCCATGCAGAGGTTAATAAAACCAAGCATGTTAAACGCTCATGGGCATCAAGTGTGGAGTTGATTTCTTGCAGTTTAAGGTTCGCGAGGTCTTCGACTTTTTTGCGCCCTTCAGGTTGTTTGCAGTGATGAGCCGTTTCTAATGAAAGCATCAGCAAACCCATAGGTCCGGGTAAGTTGGCCCCTACTACACAACAAGCCTCAACACCGGTGATCATAATTAATTGATCTTCAATAGGAGCAGGAACAACGTATTTGCCTTTGCTGGTTTTGAATAAATCATTAAGTCGACCTGTCAGTACAAGATTCCCCTGTGGATCTAATTTGCCTTGGTCTCCAGTCCGCATCCACCCATCGTTTGTAAATGCTTCATTAGTATGTTGTTTAGCTTTATAGTAACCAAGCATAAGGCTATTGCTTTTCATCTGTATCTCAGAACTTGAGGGTTCAATTCGTGACTCAACCCCTGTGTAGGGAGTACCAACTGTTCCCGGTGTAAATTGCTCGAGACTGGTTGAGTGAGATAGTCCACAGTTCTCTGTCATTCCGTAAAGTTCAGCTATTTGTAGGCCAAGACTTTTGTACCAATGCAAAAGACTATGAGGCATAGGTGCCGCGCCGCTGGCAACAATTTTGCATTGATCTAGTCCAAGTACTTTAAGAATTTTGAGTTTAAGGACTCCTCTAATGATTGGAATGCGCAGCAACAATTGAAGCCTGCGCTCAGGAACTTTTTTAAGAATATTTTCTTTAAACTTCAGCCACAAACGAGGGACAGTGAAAAAGAATGTGGGTCGCGCGCGATGCAAATCTTGCAGAAAAGTATCTAAAGACTCTGCAAAAAAGATATGCATGCCTGTGGATAGGGCTACGTGTTCAACCAATACACGTTCAGCAATATGTGACAACGGAAGGTAGGAGAGCATTCGGTCCTTCATGGTCAAAGGAAACCGTTTAAGTCCCTGGGCTACGGCAAAAGCAAATGTATTAAAACTGTGCATGACGCCTTTAGGACTTCCCGTCGTGCCAGAAGTATAAATAATTGTGCAAATCTCGTCTCCGCCTCTTGTGATTTGTATATCAAGAGGCTGTGTAAACGCGGTGATTGAATCCCAGTTGATATGTTCATTTGTCGCGGCCAATGGCATATCAATACACGCCATATCGGTAGGGATGCCGTCCTTTATGGCTTGCCAGTTATCTAGTTTTCCAACAAAAAGCAATGCGGCCTCACTATGTGCCAAAATCTCCTTAAGCGAAATGCTCGATAAAGTGGGATACAAAGGGACGGAGATAAAACCAGCCATCCAAATTGCCCAATCTGCTATCAGCCAATATGCGCAATTTTTAGAGAGAATTGCAATCTTTGACTCATTGGGTAAATTAAGTTGCAAGAGATGATTGGCAATTTTGCTGGTTTCTTGTAAAACCTCGCTCCATGTGAACTCTTTGATTACCCCTGAGCCCATGGGTTGGGTCATACATACAACATGAGGATGCTCTGCAGCCAATGCGTAAAGTCTCTCTAATGCTAGCGTACTCTTGTCTAAGTTCATGAAGAATGAGATGAATTATTTTTCTTTGGCTAAAAATGACAATGCTTGTTCATTTCAATATGCTAATTACTTTTTGAGTCCAATTCAATAAGTACAAATAATGAGCTAGACATTAAAAAGTCCCCATAAAGGCACTTATGCTTTTATGGGGACTTGGATTTAGAGTTTTATTGGATCGTTAGAGCTTATTTGATCCCTGCTGCTGCTTTAAGGGCTGCTGCTTTATCGGTTTTTTCCCAAGTGAATTGGGGTTCTTCGCGGCCAAAGTGACCATAGGCAGCTGTCTTTTCATAAATAGGCTGGAGCAAGTTGAGCATTTGGATAATGCCTTTGGGGCGCAGGTCAAAGTGCTCGTTAACGAGTGCGGCAATTTTCTCATCCGAGATGACGCCAGTGCCGTGCGTATCAACTGTAATGTTCATTGGTTTTGCCACACCAATCGCATAAGCGACTTGAATTTGGCACTGAGTAGCCAGCCCCGCTGCAACTACGTTCTTTGCAACATAACGTGCAGCGTAGGCTGCAGAACGGTCTACTTTGGTTGGATCCTTTCCTGAGAAAGCACCGCCGCCGTGGGGGCAAGCACCACCGTAGGTGTCAACAATGATCTTACGCCCAGTTAGGCCGCAATCGCCTTGAGGTCCACCTACCACGAATCTTCCTGTAGGGTTGACTAAATATTTTGTGTCTTTTAACCACTCTTTGGGCAATACTGGTTTGATGATTTCTTCAATGATTGCATCTACAAAGCTTTGTTTCATTTTAGAGCCATCACTTTGCTCTGGGCTGTGTTGGCTTGATAAAACAACTGTATCGATGCTGTGTGGCTTGCCGTCAACGTAACGCATCGTCACTTGACTTTTTGCGTCTGGGCGCAAAAACGGCAATCTACCGTCGCGCCTGAGTTCGGCTTGACGCTCAACCAATCGATGTGCGTAATAAATCGGTGCTGGCATCAGAACTGGGGTCTCGCTACAAGCATAGCCAAACATGAGTCCTTGATCGCCCGCGCCTGTATTCAAATGATCGTCTGAAGCGTGGTCTACACCTTGTGCGATATCGTTAGATTGTTTGTCATAGCAAACCATCACAGCACAACCCTTGTAGTCAATGCCGTACTCGGTGTTATCGTATCCAATGCGTTTGATAGTGTCTCTCGCAACTTGGATGTAGTCGACGTGAGCGTTGGTCGTAATTTCTCCAGCCAATACGACTAATCCAGTATTGGTGAGGGTTTCGGCCGCTACACGTGAGCGGGGGTCTTGCTTGAAAATCGCATCAAGGATGGCATCAGATATTTGATCCGCTACTTTGTCAGGGTGGCCTTCGGAGACGGATTCAGAGGTAAATAAATAGTCTTTAGACATGTAAAAAAAGCTCCATAAAGTTGAATTGTGCTGGGCGTTGCCAATTCAAAATGAGCTTTGGCGAACGCTTTAGCAGAAATGGTGCCCGGTTTGACTCGGATCCCATACACAGGTTTCCCTGTATGTGTCGCCCTGCAAGTTGCTTCATTAACTCAGCGACAATCTACATTGTAACCAAAACTATAAAACAAAACTTCAAATCACATGATTCGTATTTTTAGACTCTTATCACTTGTCCCGCTGCGTTGGATGCAAACTGTTGGAGCATTAGTGGGTTGGATCGTATGGTTCAGCTCGACCAGCTACAGAAAGCAATTTCTGATTAATATTAAATCAGCTGGACTTTCCTGGTCCCAGACCAAGGGAGCTGTCTCCGCTGCGGGAAAAATGCTTGGGGAAATTCCTTGGCTATGGGCTAGGGATGAAAGTAAAAGAGCGCTAGACCGAACACTTTTGGGAGATATAAGTTTCATAGAACGAGCATTAAATGAGAAAAGAGGAGTCATAGTTTTAGCTCCTCACTTGGGTTCCTGGGAATTGGGTGCGCAATTGCTTGGGGAGATTTTGGGTCCCAAGTATGGCGACTTAGTCGCCCTTTACAGGCCCGCTCGCAAGGCCTGGGTGGATGAGCTATTAATAAAGTTTAGGGGAAGAGAGCATTTAACTTTCGTGCCCACTAGTTTGGCAGGAGTACGGGCACTTTTGAGGCATTTAAAGTCAGGCGGGTTTACAGCAATTTTGCCCGATCAAGTTCCACCAAAGGGGTTAGGAGTTTGGGCCCCTTTTTTTGGAAGAGATGTCTACACAATGACTTTGCTGCCAAAATTGGCTCAGCAAACAGGTGCACTTATAGTATTGGGGTGGTGTGAGCGTTTACCGGGGGCTCGATATAAATGCACGTTTAAAGACCTCTCCTCTCTTGGTATTGGAGATAAATCAAGGACACTGCAAGATGCTGCAGCTATCATGAACAAGGCAGTAGAGGGATTGGTACTTGAGTTCCCCGATCAGTACTTATGGGGCTACAACAGAGACAAGCAGCCTAGGGACCTGCCAATTCATGCCACAAATACAAAGCCTAACGAAGTGTCAGGTAACGATTAATGTCTAGATTACTGATCAACTTGCTGGGATTATTTCGGTTTTTACCGTTGCCTCTTTTAAGGGGGGTTGGGGCGTGCATAGGCGGCTTGTTATGGACTGTTGCTGGTCGTCGCCGGCGAATTGTTCAAACTAATTTGAAGCTTTGTTTTCCCAATTCAGATCCTCAAGAAAGAGATACTTTAGGTAAAAAGCATTTTGTTTGTCTTGTTCAAGCTTTATTAGATCGCAGTTGGTTATGGCACTCACCAGAGCACACTGTTAGAGCTCGTATTAGAGTGACTGGGGACGTAAATTCACTTGAGTTACTTAAGAATTTGGATCTTACAAAGAGCGCGCAACCTTTGGTGCTATTTGCCCCTCACTTTGTTGGCTTAGATGCGGGTTGGACGGCCTTGGGGCTAGAGAGTTCACGCGAGCTGATCACTATATTCACTCAGCAATCTACACCAAATATGGATAATTGGGTTTTGGCCGGGCGCACGCGCTTTGGTCGTGTGCGTTTGTTCAGGCGGGAGCAAGGCGTTGCAGAGGTGGTACGCTGCATAAAATCCGGAGCAGCGCTTTATTTATTACCTGATATGGATTTTGGAGAAAATGAAACTGTCTTTGCATCTTTTTATGGACAAAGCGCAGCAACAGTTACCTCTTTGTCGCGGTTTTCAAAAGTTGCAAGGGCGAAGGTCCTCAGTGTTGTCACTGAGCTTAATTCTGCTGGCTACGAAGTGCGAGTCAGCTCTTTATGGGAAGACTTTCCTACGGGCAATTTGCAGACAGATACCCAGCGTATGAACATTGAACTAGAACGATTGATCACAGATATGCCTGAGCAGTATTACTGGGTGCACAGACGCTTTAAAACACGCCCCCCCGGAGAGGCTTCGTTATATCAATAGTGAGGGAGTAAGTGTAAGTAACGAACTCTTAATTCAGGCATCAATTTAGAGATTCATCCTCGTTATCCTCATGACCTGCACTACCAAGATGACTTATTTCAGATTGCTCAGTCGGCTCAGTCGGCGCGGTACTTAGCACTGTAGAGTCTTTGGCGTGAACCCAATCCCAGATAATTTGACTCGCCTCTGCAACACCCTGTTTTTTGAGTGCTGAAAATAGCCTTACGACTCCACCTGATGATTGTAATTTGGCGATTGATAAAGCCTTGGTCGCTTCAGTTTTGTTAAGCTTATCGGCTTTGGTCAGTAAAACCAAGAATTTGAGCCCCTCCTCCACTCTTGGGCGAAGGACATCTAAGAGGATGTCATCTAACTCAGTTAGCCCATGTCGCGGATCACACAGCAACACAACCCCAATTAGATTGGGTCTGGTGATTAAATAGTTCGCCATGACTTGTTGCCATCGAATTTTGTCGCTTTTCGGCACGGCGGCATACCCATATCCCGGTAAATCAGCCAACACAGCGTCTGATTGACCCTGTCTACCTAAGGCGAACAAGTTAATGTGCTGAGTGCGCCCAGGCGTTTTGGAGGCATAGGCTAACTTTTTTTGTTGAGTTAGTACATTTATACAGGTTGATTTCCCGGCGTTGGATCGGCCGACAAATGCAATTTCAGGCAAGTCATAAGCGGGTAAATGATGCATTTGCGCGGCCGTAGTCAAAAACCGAGCCGTGTGGAGCCACCCCATAGCTTCTTTGGCCTCTTGGGACACTTCAGTTGCAGGTCCCTTAGGGGCAATGAGGGATGGCCTTTTAGGTGCCTGACTGGACTTTTTGTTTGGGTTGGGGGGCATAATTTTGTGGAGAATTTAACCCTCACAACCTAAGTCAGGGCACCGTACATTGTAGAATCTAAAGTTTGGGGTTTCCCCTGACTCAGAATTAGAACATCATGAAGCATATTGCATCTTTATTATTTGTCGGTGTAGTGAGTCTTTCTACACTAGGTAACTCTTTTGCCGCTGAAGAAGCGAAGACTGTTGCTGCTCCTTCAAAGCCAGATCTTGCTAAAGGTGAGGCGAGTTTCGCACTCTGTTCAGCGTGCCACGGAGCTGATGGCAACTCTGCAATTACAACCAATCCTAAATTGGCACATCAACACCCTGAGTATTTGGTTAAACAATTACAAGAATTTAAATCAGGAAAGAGGGCCAATGCAGTCATGTCTGGAATGGCTGCGACTTTGTCTGAAGACGACATGAAAAACGTTGCGGCTTGGTTAAGCACCAAAGATCCTAAGCACGGATTTGCTAAGGACAAAGAACTTGTGGCGCTTGGCGAGAAAATTTACAAGGGCGGCATTGCCGATCGTCAGATAGCTGCTTGTGCAGGTTGCCATAGTCCAACAGGAGCTGGTATCCCATCACAATATCCCCGTTTAAGTGGTCAACATCAAGACTATACAACCGCACAACTCACTGCGTTCAGGGGTGGGGTTCGTAATAACAGCATTCAAATGACGATGATTGCTGCTAAATTAAATGACAAAGAAATTCAGGCTGTATCAGATTACATTGCGGGTCTACATTGAAACTTTGTTTATTAAAAGATAAAAAGCCGCTCCCCAAGCCGAGCGGCTTTTTTTTGAGACCTGATATGCTACGATTTCTTGCGTCTTTTAAGTGTCTTTGATAGTCCTACAGAGTTGAGGGAGACCACGACACGCCGGTGCTGAGTAAATGCATTGAGTTAGGATCTAAGTTGCTCTGTCCAACACCTCACAGTTGCTTGCTAACATTCATTGAAAGGAATTGCTATGTGGATTAAATCATCTCAACTACTTGGGCAAGATATCCCGGAGAGCAAAGTTACACCCCGCTCAGTGTTTGAGAGTCGGCGTGCTGTACTCAAAGGGTTGACAGGCGCTGGGCTGTCCCTTGGTGCTTTGGGTGCCCACAACTCCCTTGCCCAGTCCTCTCAACCAGCAAATCCATCAGCAACAAAGCTACCTCCCTTAATCGGCGCGCACTCTAGCGCTTCAGGGGCTTATGTGTTGGACAAGCCGACAAGCCTTTTAGATGCATCTTCATATAACAATTTTTACGAATTCGGAACAGATAAAAGCGATCCCGTTAAGAATGCGCATACGCTGAAGACTGCGTCTTGGAGTGTTCAAGTGGAAGGGTTGGTTAAAAAACCCATGAAAATCACTTTGGAGGATTTATTAAAGGCACACCCCATGGAGGAGCGTATTTACCGTATGAGGTGTGTTGAGGGGTGGTCAATGGTTATTCCTTGGGTGGGCTATTCTTTTTCTGAGCTTGTCAGCAAAGTAGAGCCACTATCCAATGCAAAATTTGTTGAGTTTGTGAGTTTGGCGGATCCCAAAACAATGCCTTTTGTAGGTTCAGGTATTTTGGATTGGCCATATACGGAAGGATTAAGGATGGATGAGGCCATGCATCCCTTAACACTTTTGACGTTTGGTATGTACGGTGAGGTATTGCCTAATCAAAGCGGAGCACCAGTGAGAATTGTTGTGCCGTGGAAGTACGGATTTAAAAGTGCCAAAAGTATTGTGAAAATAAGATTTGTTGAGAAGATGCCTTCAACGGCTTGGAACAAAGCTGCAGCGAACGAATATGGTTTTTACTCTAACGTCAACCCCGGGGTAGATCATCCCAGGTGGAGTCAGGCAACTGAGCGTCGCATTGGAGAAGACGGGCTTTTTGCTAAGAAGAGAAAAACGCTGATGTTCAACGGCTATGAGCAACAGGTTGGCCAGTTATATGCTGGTATGGATTTACAGAAAAATTTCTAACCAGCAAACCTCTTGATTGACACAATGAGATCATTGTTGCTTCATCCACACGCCAAAAAAGTGCTTTTGGTCTTTTGCTGTCTGCCCTTCATCTTATTTGTTTATAAAATAATTTATGACGATTTGGGCCCCAACCCCGCAGAGGCGCTGATTCGAGGAACGGGGGATTGGAGCATCCGTTTTCTATGCTTTGTCCTCTTAGTGACTCCGCTTAGAGTATTTACGAATACCCCCGCCTTGATTCGGTTTAGACGCATTATTGGCGTGAGCGTTTTTGCCTATGGAACTCTTCATTTACTTTGCTATTCAGGCTTTGATATGGAGTTTGAATGGGGCGATATATTAAAAGATATTACCAAGCGCCCCTTTATATTGGTTGGTTTTTTAGGGTGGTTGTTTTTGAGTTTGATGGCTATCACATCAACCAATGCTGCCATCAAATGGATGGGCGTAGCGAGATGGCATCAGTTGCATAAACTTGTATATGCAGTGGCAGTTTTAGCTGTAATACACTTTTACTGGATGAAGTCAGCCAAGCACAACTATCAAGAGGTCATTGTTTACGCAACTATTTTGGGGGGGTTATTATTTTGGCGATTTCTTAGATGGATACAAGAGAGAGTCAAACAAAATAGAGAATCAATACATATCTGATAGCACCTTCGTCTCAAATTCTATATCTCTTGTTGCATTAAATCAGCATTGGTCTCGCGACGACGTATGAGGTGCTCATTTGACGCATCAACGAGCACCTCAGCTGCTCGCCCCCTTGAGTTGTAATTGCTTGACATGCTCATGCAATAAGCGCCCGCTGAGAGAATGGCAAGTTCGTCACCCACTTGTACGTTTAATGCGCGGTCCTTGCCCAACCAATCCCCGCTTTCACAAACAGGGCCTACTACGTCATAAGTTGTTTGTGGGCTAACCGTTTCAGCTTTAAGTGGGACTATTGAGTGATAAGCTTCGTACATAGCAGGTCTTGGCACATCGTTCATGGCTGCGTCAACGATACAGAAGTTTTTATGCTCGCCCGTTTTTAGGTATTCAACACGCGTTAAGCAAACCCCTGCATTCCCCACTAGTGATCGTCCAGGCTCCACAAAGATAAATCGATCTCCGTATCCTCGCTTATCAATGAGTTCAAAAAGTTTTTCCCAAAGCTCGTAAGCTTTGGGGGGCGCTTCGCCTTCGTAATTAATCCCTAGGCCACCCCCAAAATCTAAGTGCTCAATGTGAATCCCACTTGCCTCTATAGCGTCAACAAGATCCAATACGCGAGAGACCGCATCCTCATAGGGTGAGATCTCGGTGATTTGCGAGCCGATATGGCAATCGATGCCAGTGATTTTTAGCCCCTTGAGTTTTGAGGCATATTTGTAGGCCTCAATTGCGTCTTCATGGGCAATTCCAAATTTATTGTCTTTGAGACCAGTTGAAATATAGGGGTGAGTTTTTGCATCGACATTTGGATTCACTCTTAGGCTGATAGGCGCTACCTTGTTAGCGCCTAAGGCAACTTCATTAATTACATCCAGTTCAGGCTCGCTTTCAACATTAAAGCAGCATATTCCCGCATCAAGCGCTGCGCGGATTTCTGCGCGCGTTTTGCCAACGCCTGAGAAAATGACATGTTCTGCTTTACCCCCCGCAGCCAATACTTTTGCTAACTCCCCGCCCGATACGATATCAAAGCCGCATCCATTTGAAGCAAATACTCTCAGCACACCCAGTGAAGAGTTGGCTTTCATTGCGTAGTGGATGCGCGCTTTACGGTGCTGAAATGCTCGTCTGTACTCCTCCAGAGCGCCCGTCATCGCTGCCTTGGAGTATACAAATAGTGGTGTTCCGTATTTTGTTGCTAGAACGTTTAACGCAACCTTCTCCATCATCAATGTTTGATTTTGGTATTCAATATAAGGGGCGCCGGGGAGTTTAAGTTCAGACATACATAATGAGCGATGAGGTTAAAGAAATTGCTTTTTTTAAAAAATTATTAGTTGTTTTTTAAAGTCGAGCCAATGGCTGGTGACACTGAGGTTGTCGGGGGTTGGGCGGGCGCCTGCTTTTGATCCTGCTCATTTTTGGTAGCAGGTTGGGTAATCACATTAGGATTAGGGTTGGGGATGGGGTTGGGGTTGGGGTTAGGAGTTTGAATATTGGAGCCTATGGGCAAGAAAATTTGGGGTAAAGATGCTCGACTCTTGTTGTCCACATCTGTTGGCAGTGTGAGCCCAGCTTTTTGTCCGCAACCGGTGAGTGCAATCAAAATAATTATTCTGAATACTTCTTTTAGTGCACCTTTGCAATGATGAGTTGTTTGTTGATTCAATTTACACACACAGACATGAAGATTTACCCCTTTCTAAGGCGATGGTAATAGGTGTTGCTTAGAATGAGGCGTTAAGATCTGTAAATTGTACTTACTCCATTGAAATCTTGGAGGTTTTTTAGTAGATTTGACATTCTTCTTTGTACTTAATACCGGTGAATTGATTTATGACTGATCTTGAATTCTTAGAACATGCAGAGGCACTGCTTAAGGCCGTAGAGCAAAACTGTGATCTTATCAATGACCAATCTGACGCTGACATTGATAACCAAAGAGTTGGCTCGATGATTACGCTTACTTTTGCAAACAAGAGTCAAATCATTGTTAATTTGCAAAAACCGCTGCAGGAAGTTTGGTTAGCAGCCCGCTCGGG
Organism: uncultured Burkholderiales bacterium; assembly: GCA_903896615.1. GTDB lineage: Bacteria > Pseudomonadota > Gammaproteobacteria > Burkholderiales > Burkholderiaceae_C > Limnohabitans. The sequence goes on along the minus strand of CAITYM010000048.1, from coordinate 52,526 downwards.
GGGCTACCATTTCCGTTTTTCAAATGCAAGCTGGATGGATACAAAAGGGCAGGGTGAATTTTGGGGGCGACTCACTGAGGATGCCTGCTCTCAGTCTGGCCTATCCTTGTTGTTTAAAAGCTCACCTTAACCAGGTCCCATTCTGGCTGTTTACGCATTAATATTTAGTTTTTAAAGATATCTAGGATCTTTTTACGCTCTTCGCTTGCTGCGTTGGACTCAGGCGCGACTCCGCCCCCTCCCTCAAGCCCTAGACTGGTAACGCCCCCGCCGTGAGCGAATTCGCTAAAGTACCAATCATTGCCTTCCCTCACCACGCCACTTGGAGGTGGGGCGATTTCCGTTATGGGAACATTTTTTAGTGCTTGTTGCATATATCTAATCCAAACGGGGAGGCTTAGTCCTCCACCAGTTTCGTGATCGCCGAGTTTGCGCGGGGTATCGTATCCAATCCAAGTAATGGCTGTTAACGTGGGTTGAAAACCTGAGAACCATGCGTCCAAGGAGTCATTGGTAGTACCTGTTTTACCGTAAATATCTGGGCGTTTTAAAACTGCTTGCGCCCGTGCGGCTGTTCCTACCCGAGCAACTTCTTGCAAAAGAGTGTCCATCAAAAATGCATTGCGCTGATCGATCACTCGCGCGGACTCCTCTTGCTCCGCGGGCGTGTATTCGGTAAGAACTTTGCCAAGTGGGTCAACCACTTTAGTGATGATGTAGGGGTTCATTAGGAAACCACCGTTTGCGAATACAGAGTACCCAACCGCAAGTTGCATAGGCGTGACTGAGCCTGCCCCCAGCGCCATGGTGAGATAGGGCGGATGCTTTTCTGCTTCAAAGCCAAAGCGGGTAATCCATTTCTGCGCATATTCGGTACCGATCGAGTTCAGAATGCGAATGGAGATCATGTTTTTGGATTTAGCTAAGCCCGTCTTAAGGGGGAGGGGCCCTTCAAAGGTGCCTTCATAATTTTTGGGCTCCCAAGCTTGTCCACCCGTTTCGCCTGCACTAAAAAAGAGCGGGCCATCGTTAATGATGGTGGTAGGAGTGAATCCCTTTTCGAGCGCCGCTGAGTAGATAAAAGGCTTAAACCCCGAGCCCGGTTGGCGCCACGCCTGTGTGACATGGTTGAATTTATTTTTCTCAAAATCAAAACCACCAACTAATGAACGAATCGCACCGTCCCTTGGGTCAATGGCGACAAAGGCGCCTTCCACCTCGGGCAGCTGGGTTACAGACCAGGTGTTTTTGGCGGGGTCTTTAACAATTCGGATCAAAGCGCCGGGACGTAATTTAATGTTTGGAGGGGCTTTATCACTGAGCCCTGATTGAACGGGCTTTAGTCCTTCCCCCGTTATTTCAATTAACTCGCTATTTAGGCGCATTGCTCTTACTAATTTGGGCGTTGCGTCGAGTACCACTGCTGATAACAGGTCACCCTTATCTCCTTGGTCAACGAGTGCATCATCAATTGCGTCGGCTAACTCTGATGGATCTGTCGGTAGTGTTATAAACCGCTCCGGGCCACGGTAGACCTGGCGCAGTTCATAGTCCATGATGCCGCGCCTTAATGCTTGGTATGCAACTTCTTGATCTTCTGCTTTAATTGTTGTAAATACATTCAAGCCGCGAGTGTAAATATCAGCTCCGTACTGTGCGAACATCAATTGGCGAACCATTTCAGCAACGTATTCGGCGTGTGTTTGAGTTACCACGGCAGCGGTGCGGATATGCAACTCCTCTTCTTTGGCCGTTTCTGCTTGCTCTTTCGTTATAAATCCGTTTTCTAGCATCCGCTCTATGATGTATTGCTGGCGTGTGCGGGCGCGCTTAGGATTGTTGATTGGGTTATACGCAGAAGGTGCCTTGGGCAAGCCAGCTAACATTGCTGCTTCGGCAATTGAGATTTGTTGAATCGGTTTGCCAAAGTAGGCCTGAGATGCTGCTGCAAAGCCATAAGCTCTGTTGCCTAGAAAAATTTGGTTTAAATAGATCTCAAAGATTTGATCTTTGGTCAACATGTGCTCGAGCTTTAAAGTGAGCAGTATTTCATAGATCTTGCGGGTGAAAGTTTTCTCAGAGGAGAGGTAAACATTCCTGGCAACTTGCATGGTGATGGTCGAGGCGCCCTGACTTTTGGCATGCCCTAAATTGGCGATACTCGCACGCAGTAATCCCACATAGTCCACTCCTCCATGTTGGTAAAAGCGAGCGTCCTCAATTGAGAGAACTGCATCTTTCATGACTTGTGGAATATCTTTAAATGCAGTGAGCGTTCTTCGTTCTTCGCCAAACTCGCCAATCAACTTTCCCTCAACCGAGTAAACGCGCATTGAGAGTTTGGGTCTGTAATCAGCCAGATCTGAGAGATCGGGGAGCTGGGGGTAGGCAATTGCAAGTGAAATACATACCAACATGCCCAGGGCTAACGCGCCTGCAACACTGAGCCCGATTGCCCAGCTAAAAAATGAGAGTAATAACTGCCCTAGGGTTGATTCAGGTGCGTGCTCAGGCACCTGCTCTTGCTTGGGAGATGGGCCAGATTTTTTGGATTTAAATGAAAACAAAGGCATGGATGGAACGCTACCGCTTGGTTAACAGTGAGTTGTTTTGGATTCTCGCCCGAGTTTAACCCTTGAGTGTGATCTGACGTCACTTAAATTCTGGATTTTGCACGCAATTGGGGGTAAAAGATTGGTACTATGCCCCGCTTAAGTTAAGTCTTGGCCGACATATAGCTTGAACCCAACTAAAATACCGAACTGGACTGACTGAGGGTAGGCATAAACTTTGTGAACCTTTTCGCAAACAAATGAGTGCATACATCTCAGCCAAGAATTACGAATCTATGCTTCTCCCGGGTAAATCTTGGGCTAAGTTTTAACAGAAAGAGACAGACTGTGCTGGCATTGGTGGGTCTCCCGGGAAGTGGAAAGTCTACCGTAGGTAGGCAGCTTGCTCGTCGACTTAATTTGGACTTTATCGATTCAGATCATGCGATTGAGGAGCGTTTGGGTTGCTCAATTCGAGAGTTCTTCGAGGTCGAGGGGGAGGACCGTTTCAGAGACATTGAGGCGCAGGTCATTGAAAAACTTCTGCAAGGTGATTACGGAGTTATCTCAACCGGTGGCGGTACCGTTATCCGAAGTTCTAATCGGGAGGCGCTAAAAAGTCGTGCAAAAGTTTTTTATTTAAGGGCTACGCCGGAGGAGGTTTTTCGCCGCTTAAAGCATGACCAAAATAGGCCTCTACTCCAAGTTGCAGATCCTCTCGCCCGTCTGAGGGACATCTTTCGTATCAGAGACCCGTTGTATCGTGAGACAGCCCATCACGTAGTTGAAACTGGACGGCCAAAGATCTCAAATATGGTGCACAACATCATTGCGCAACTCGAACAAGATCAGTATGCCGGCGTAGAAAATAGTGAGCACAGTCCTGAAATTTCACTTAACCCTTCGGTTGAAGAAAACTCGAAAAATTTTCGCAATTGATCCCATTATTAAAACCCTAGTACATACAGATGCCCGTTACAGCTAACTCCGCCGTCACCACTTCCACAGTGCCAATTTCACTGGGCGAGCGAAGTTACTCTATTTTGATAGGTGAACATTTAATTTCTAATCCGCTAACTTGGCAGGGTTTGAAAAAAGCTGCGTGTGCACTAATTGTGACTAATGAGACGGTTGCACCTTTGTATGCTAGCAGGCTTGAAACTGCGTTGAAACCACTTTACGACAGAGTAGTTGTCCTTAGTTTGCCTGATGGTGAGGGTTTTAAAAATTTCGAAACATTAAATTTAATTTTTGACCAACTCTTAGGGATAGGCGCAGATCGGAGGACTGTTTTGTTCGCACTGGGTGGGGGCGTGGTTGGTGATATGACTGGATTTGCTGCGGCATGTTACATGCGTGGTGTGCCGTTTGTGCAAGTCGCGACCACACTTTTGGCCCAGGTGGACTCCTCGGTTGGGGGGAAAACAGCGATTAATCACCCTTTGGGCAAGAATATGATTGGCGCTTTTTATCAGCCTGATTTAGTAGTCTGTGATTTGGACACTCTTCAGACCTTGCCTGATCGTGAGCTAAGCGCAGGTCTTGCTGAAATAATTAAATACGGACCAATTGCAGATATGGAGTTTTTGAGCTGGATCGAAGATCATCTGGACGCTTTGATGGCTAAGGATAGTCGCGCCTTGGCGCATGCGGTTCAAAGGAGTTGTGAGATCAAAGCGGGGGTTGTTGGTGCAGATGAGCGCGAAGGCGGCATCCGGGCTATCCTCAATTTCGGACATACTTTTGGACACGCTATTGAGGCGGGTCTAGGATTTGGTGTTTGGTTGCACGGCGAGGCAGTAGGCTGTGGCATGGTGATGGCGGCTCATCTATCCCATCAGCTAGGACTAGTTGATATCTCCTTTGTCCAGCGTTTGACGCGCCTAATTGCTCGGGCTGGCCTGCCCGTTCAAGGCCCTAAATTGGGGGCTCACGTTTATTTAGAGCACATGAGAGTTGATAAAAAATCTCAAAATGGACAAATCCGTTTCGTGCTCATTGACTCTCCCGGGCGTGCAGTAGTTTTAGGGGCAGACGAGGCAGTGGTTCAGCTAGTTATTGAGCAGTGCTGTTTGTGATTGCGCCCCGCAGCCTGGCCGTCTACGCGTGTGATCCTGAGTGCTCACTGGGCAGGCGTTACGCTGAGCCCCCGGCACCAACGCGTAATGCATTTCAACGCGACCGGGACAGGATTGTTCACTCAACCGCATTTAGAAGACTGGTCTACAAAACACAAGTTTTTTTAAATCACGAAGGTGATCTATTCAGAACCAGAATGACTCACTCACTGGAGGTTGCTCAACTCGCACGCTCTATTGCACGAGTGCTTGGATTGAATGAGGATTTGGTAGAGGCGATTGCACTGGCGCATGATTTAGGGCACACCCCCTTTGGTCATGCGGGGCAAGACGCGTTAAACGCCTGTATGGTCGAGCACGGCGGGTTTGAGCATAATTTTCAAAGCCTAAGAGTAGTTGATACGCTTGAGTCAAGGTATCCACAGTTTGAGGGACTAAACTTAACTTTTGAGACACGCGAGGGGATATTAAAACACTGCTCGGCTAAGAATGCGCAGTACTTGGTTGACACCGAGATTCATGCGCAAAAAATGATGGATGCTGGTTTAAACGCTCAAGCGGATCAAGTTATTGAACATAAGAGTGGACTAAGCAAGACTGGGTTGGTGAGTATTGGATCTAGATTCTTAGATCACAAGCAACCCAGTTTGGAGGCGCAGTTGTGTAACTTAGCGGATGAGGTGGCATATAACGCACACGATATTGATGATGGAGTGCGCTCGGGGTTGATAGATTTGGAGAAGCTCTCAGAAGTTCCACTTTTTGAAAATTTTAGGGCTGAAGTGCATCGCGAATTTCCAGGGCTTTCCTCTAGAAAGACAGCTTATGAGACGATTCGCCGAATGCTCAGTGCTCAGGTCTATGACATCATCGATTCAACCCAAAAGGCGATTGCGCTAAATAGTATTAGCAGCTTAGAGGAAGTGCGTGGGGCCGCACCTTTGGTGTGTTTTAGTGAGAGTATGCGTATTCAGTCAACTCAGCTAAAGCGGTTTTTGTTTCAAAATCTGTACAGGCATTCAAAAGTTGCACAAACAACCGATTGGGCGAGAAATGTGGTGACTGATTTATTCAATGCCTATATCAACAATCCTAAAGAGATGCCCCCTTTTTATCAATCCCGTGCGAATTTGTACCGAGCTGTATCCGATTACATAGCGGGTATGACGGACAGGTTTGCAGGTGCAGAGCATTTAAGGCTATGCGCTCAAAGCTCTGTGCCCAGCGAGCATTTACGAGCACAAATTATTTGATCCATGACAAAATTGGATATTCAAGATCGCAATCAAATTATTGACCAAACAAAGCACTGGGTTGAAAAAGCGGTTGTTGGGTTGCAACTATGTCCCTTTGCTAAGCCCGTTCTTAGCAAGGGGCTAATTAGGTATGCAGTTTGTGATGAGTCGGAGCAGGGGCAAATCATTGACTGTTTAGACCAAGAGTTGTTGTTATTGAATGAATCGGACCCAGGTGAAGTTGAGACAACCTTATTAATGTTGCCCCGTGTTACTGGAGATTTTCTTGATTTTCATTTTCTCGTCGAAGTTTGCCGCAAAAGACTAAAACCCTTGCACCTTAAGGGTGTAATTCAATTGGCCGATTTTCATCCAAACTATGAATTCGCAGGCTCCGATCCTACGGATGTGGCCAATGCTACGAATCGATCCCCATATCCCACATTGCATTTATTAAGGGAGGATAGTATTGAGCGTGCTAGCAGTTCTGGTGTGAGCGCGGAGTCGATTGTCCAGCGAAACCAAGAGGTTTTAAGAGGGCTTGGCTGGGAAAGATTTCGTGCAGTTATGAGTGGTAACAATGAACAGCAATAAACCTTTGCTTGAGGACTGAAATTTAATAATATGGCAAAAAACAAACATCAGTCACAATCTGAGCGTCCAGGTTCGGGCTCTAGTAGGACTCAAAATCCTCAGCAAGAACTTGGCTTGCGCGAGGGGCAGTCGTTAGAGCTTTTAAAGGAGTTGCATATTTTGACGCGTGAGGGTCGAATAAATCAGGACTCGCGCAGAAAACTAAAGCAGGTCAATCACTTGACGCAGTTTATTGAAAGCGGCATCAAAGAGATTGTTGATCAAAAGTTGTTGGACATTCACGGTGGGGGCTCAAAAACGCTTACTTTGGCTGATCACGGTGCGGGCAAATCTTATTTGGGTTTTATTATTTATGATTTGTTATTCAAAAACAAATACGACGTAGCAGAGGCTCCAATGCTTGCTCATGTTTACGGAATTGAAACGCGCTCGGAATTGGTGGATGCGTCCCGCTCATTGGCGCAAAGGCTTGCGTTTAAGCAGATGACTTTTTTGAACATGAGTGTTGAGCAAGCCAGACAGCAAGAGACGCTACCTACTCAAATAGATATAGTGACAGCGTTGCATGCGTGTGATAGTGCAACAGATGATGCGATCGCATTTGGCTTAGAGCGAGGCGCGCTATTTATGGCCTTGGTGCCTTGTTGTCAAGCGGAGATGGCTGGCGTGCTCAGGGGTTCCAAAGCGCTTGCACTATCGCGTTCACCGCTTGCTGAGTTGTGGAGACACCCGTTGCATACGCGGGAGTTTGGAAGTCAGATTACGAATGTATTGCGATGCTTGTACTTGGAGTCACAGGGTTACAGTTTGACTGTGACGGAGTTGGTCGGTTGGGAGCATAGTATGAAAAACGAAATTATCTTGGCTCGTTACACCGGGCAAAAGAAAAAAAGTGCTGCTGAGCGACTGAAGGCCTTGGTCGTAGAGTTCGGACTCGATGAGGCGGCTCACCTGCGATTTGCGAATTTGTATCATTGAGATGACTTAAAAAATAAGGACTGAGTTTTGGCTCGACTTCCCCGTTTAATCTTCCCAATGCAGGCGCACCATGTATTGCTAACTGGCAACAATGGCGGAGATCTTTTTACGGACCGCGCAGACTTTGAGCGGATGTTTAATTTTATCTATGAGCAATCTGTGCGGGAAGATGTGTTGGTCCATGCATACTTGTTGTTGCAATCTCAAGTGCATTTGATATTGACCCCCAAGTCTCAAGACAGCTTATCCAAGATGATGCAAGGACTTGGTCGAAGTTACGTGCGCTACTTTAACAATCGCTACGACAGATCCGGCACTTTGTGGGGAGGAAGATATAAATCAAGCGCTATTCAATCTGGTGATTGGCTAAAGAAGTGTCTTATTTATTTAGATTGCCTACCTATGCGAGTCCTTGCTCAAAACCTCCTGCGTCGCAGGGGAGAAGCTGATAAATCGCAGTTACAAATTCAATCGCCCGGTCATTATGAGTGGAGTAGTTATTTGCATTACACAGGGCGCCGCCACGATGTATTTATTACGGCACATGCGGATGTGTGGAGTTTGGGAAATACGCCTTTTGCTCGAGAAGCACAGTACGAACAGTTGGTACAAAAAGGACTTACAACTGCGGATTCCCAACAAATTGAACAAGCGATTAAGGGGGGGTGGATTCTTGGGGATGACACCTTTATTGAGCATCTTCAAACACAGGCGCACCGAAGAGTGGCTAAAGCTAAGCCTGGGCGACCTGCGAAGGCGTTGCCTGCACCAACTAGTGGCACACATTTCAGATAAACACACGAGACGATAAAATATTAATTCTTTGTAATTAATATGATGTGTCCCTTATTAATGCGTGCAAATGCACGTTGTTTTTTTAATTAGTGTCTGACCCCAATTAAATATCTTGCAATTTATTACCACTCCATTACACTCGTTTTCCCTATAAAACTTTCAGGAAAACGCCATGGACCAGGCGAATATGCATGCATTGAACTCAGCTTTGAATTCTCAAGTTGACACTCAACCTAGCCCCGATTCATTTACAAATGGTTTGTACGATGCAACTCAAGAGCACGACAGTTGCGGCGTAGGATTTGTAGCGCATATAAAGGGTGAAAAGAGTCACTCAATTGTGAAGCAGGCTCTTAAAATTTTAGAGAACTTAGATCACCGCGGTGCAGTGGGCGCGGACAAATTGATGGGAGATGGTGCAGGTATTTTGATTCAAATGCCAGATGCACTTTACCGCGAAGAGATGGCACTTAAAGGCGTGGTTCTGCCCCCCGTTGGCGAGTACGGAGTAGGTATGGTTTTCTTACCAAAAGAAAATGCATCACTGTTGGCATGCCAACAAGAACTAGAGCGAGCAATTAAGGCAGAAGGTCAAGTAGTGTTGGGTTGGAGGGATGTGCCGGTTAATCTTGAAATGCCGATGTCACCTACGGTGAAAGAAAAAGAACCCCTGATACGCCAAGTATTTATTGGCAGGGGTCAAGATGTGATTGTTCAAGATGCTCTTGAGCGAAAGTTATATGTCATTCGAAAAACTGCAAGCGCTGCTATTCAGAGTCTTAATTTAAAACACAGTAAAGAATACTATGTGGTTAGCATGTCTAGTCGCACAGTAATTTATAAAGGACTTTTACTTGCAGATCAAGTGGGTTCTTATTATTTGGATCTTCAAGACGCGCGCTGCGTATCAGCACTTGGCCTTGTTCATCAACGGTTTTCAACCAATACATTCCCTGAGTGGCCATTGGCACACCCTTACCGCTATGTTGCTCACAACGGCGAGATCAATACCGTAAAAGGTAATTACAACTGGATGAAAGCACGAGAAGGTGTGATGGCCTCTCCAGTACTTGGTACAGATCTTAAAAAGTTATACCCAATTAGTTTTGCAGGTCAATCCGATACTGCAACTTTTGACAATTGCTTAGAGTTGCTGACAATGGCAGGCTATCCAATAAGCCAAGCAATGATGATGATGATTCCCGAGCCATGGGAGCAACACGGCAACATGGACCAACGTAGACGCGCTTTCTACGAGTACCACGCCGCAATGATGGAGCCTTGGGACGGGCCTGCGTCCATTGTCTTCACAGACGGCAGGCAAATTGGGGCAACTTTGGACCGCAATGGACTCAGGCCCTCAAGGTACTGCATCACCAATGACGATCTCGTTATCATGGCCTCTGAATCTGGCGTGCTTCCCATTCCTGAGAACAAAATTGTGAGGAAATGGCGACTGCAACCAGGCAAAATGTTCTTGATCGATCTGGAGCAGGGCCGAATGATTGACGATGAAGAAATTAAATCATCGCTTGCCAACACAAAGCCTTATAAGCAGTGGATTGAAAATCTAAGAATTAAATTAGACGATGTCGCTGATGTTCATGAAACTCATGCGGCGCAAAGTACAAACCTAAAAGGCAAAGAGCTTGCTGACTCGCAGTTACTAGATTACCAACAGGCCTTTGGGTATTCACAGGAGGATATTAAATTCTTACTGGCCCCAATGGCGATTAATGGTGAAGAGGGGATTGGATCGATGGGCAACGATAGCCCATTGGCCGTTTTGTCAGATAAGAACAAACAACTCTACAGCTACTTTAAGCAGCTCTTTGCGCAAGTGACCAACCCGCCTATCGATCCTATTCGGGAAGCGATTGTGATGTCGTTGGTGTCGTTCGTGGGCCCCAAGCCGAACCTGCTTGATATCAACCAAATCAACCCCCCCATGCGTCTTGAGGTTTCACAGCCCATCTTGAACGCGCATGACATGGCAAAACTTTGTGATATCGAATCAGTAACAAAGGGGAAATTCAAAAGTGCTTTGATAGACATCACATACCCCGTAAGTTGGGGTCGCGAAGGCGTAGAGGCTAAGCTTGCATCATTGTGTGCAGAGGCAGTAGACGCAATCAAGAGTGATAAAAACATATTGATTTTGTCTGACAAAGCGGTAAGTAGCACGCAAGTCGCTATTCCTGCAGTATTGGCTTTATCTGCAATCCATCAGCATTTGGTGAAAGAGGGGCTGAGAACTTCCGCTGGATTGGTCGTGGAGACAGGTAGCGCTCGCGAAGTTCACCATTTTGCAGTATTGGCCGGTTACGGCGCGGAGGCTATTCACCCCTACCTTGCCATTCAAACGATTGAGCGCTTACATGACAAGTTGCCAGCGGACCTGTCACCTGAAAAGGCCGTTTATAACTACATAAAAGCAATTGGCAAAGGGATCTCGAAAATCATGTCCAAAATGGGCGTGTCAACTTATATGAGTTATTGTGGGTCGCAGTTATTTGAGGCCATTGGTATCAATACAGACACGGTGGAAAAATATTTCACTGGAACTGCGAGTCGTGTTCAGGGTATCGGTGTTTTTGAAATAGCAGAAGAAGCGATTAAGATGCATAAAAGTGCATTTGGCGAAGACCCTGTGCTTGCAAATATGCTGGAAGTAGGGGGGGAGTATGCATGGCGAGTGAGGGGGGAGGATCATATGTGGACCCCTGACGCTATTGCTAAGTTACAACACAGCACTCGGTCAAACAATTGGTCAACGTACAAAGAATACGCGCAAATTATTAATGATCAAAGCCGTAGACATTTAACACTACGCGGACTCTTTGAATTCAAAATCGATCCTGCCAAAGCCATCTCCATTGACAAGGTCGAATCTGCAGCGGAGATTGTTAAACGATTTGCAACTGGGGCAATGAGCCTGGGATCAATATCGACCGAGGCACATTCAACGCTAGCAGTGGCGATGAATAGGATTGGTGGAAAAAGTAATACCGGTGAAGGCGGTGAAGACCCAGCGCGTTACAGAAACGAGTTAAAGGGGATCCCAATTAAAGCGGGTGATACGCTCAAGAGCGTTGTTGGGGACGCGCAAATTGAAGTCGATTTGGCTTTGAATGCCGGCGACAGTTTGCGCTCCAAAATCAAACAAGTCGCATCCGGTAGGTTTGGCGTGACAGCTGAGTACCTATCCTCCGCCGATCAAATACAGATCAAGATGGCGCAGGGCGCAAAACCCGGTGAGGGTGGGCAACTCCCAGGAGGCAAGGTATCCGAATATATTGGGTTTTTAAGGTACTCGGTACCGGGTGTGGGTTTGATATCTCCGCCCCCCCATCACGACATCTACTCCATTGAGGACCTGGCTCAACTGATCCATGATTTAAAGAACGTAGCTCCGCACGCTTCCATTAGTGTGAAGTTAGTATCCGAGGTTGGCGTAGGAACGATTGCTGCGGGTGTCGCTAAATGCAAAGCCGACCATGTCGTAATCGCCGGTCACGACGGCGGGACGGGTGCGTCCCCTTGGTCATCTATTAAACATTGTGGAAGTCCTTGGGAGATCGGACTCGCAGAGACACAGCAGACCTTGGTGTTGAATGGGCTCAGGAGTCGGATCCGGGTTCAGGCCGATGGTCAGATGAAAACGGGGCGAGACGTAGCTATTGCCGCTTTAATGGGTGCGGATGAGTTTGGTTTTGCAACGGCGCCGTTGGTCGTCGAGGGTTGCATCATGATGCGTAAGTGTCACTTAAACACCTGCCCAGTTGGGGTTGCAACCCAAGACCCCGTACTTCGTCAAAAGTTCTCAGGCAAACCCGAGCATGTCGTCAATTATTTCTTCTTCATCGCAGAAGAGGTCAGGCAAATTATGGCTCAACTCGGAGTCGCTAAGTTTGATGATCTGATAGGCAGAGTCGATCTATTAGATACACGCTCAGGTATAGAGCACTGGAAGGCTAAGGGGCTTGATTTCAGTCGTATATTTGCTCAACCAAATGTACCTGCCAGTGTAGCCAAATATCACACAGAGCTACAGGATCACGGACTTGAGAAGTCTTTAGATATTCGTTTGATCGAGAAGTCAAAAGCAGCGATTGAGCGAGGTGAGAAGGTTCAGTTTATTGAGGTTGCAAGAAATGTCAACCGATCTGTTGGTGCAATGCTATCTGGCGCGTTAACAAAGCTTAGGCCAGAAGGGCTTCCTGATGACACCCTTCACATCCAACTGGAAGGTACTGGCGGGCAGTCCTTTGGTGCGTTTTTAGCAAAAGGCATTACTTTGTATTTGATTGGGGATGCCAATGACTACACAGGAAAAGGCCTATCAGGCGGGCGTATTGTTGTACGTCCCAGCATTGACTTTAGGGGCAATCCAATCGAAAACACCATTGTTGGTAACACCGTTTTATACGGGGCTACAAGCGGTGAGGCATTCTTTAGTGGCGTAGCGGGTGAGCGATTTGCTGTTCGCCTGTCTGGGGCAAAGGCTGTAGTTGAGGGAACCGGGGACCACGGGTGCGAGTACATGACGGGTGGAACAGTTGTGGTGCTTGGTCGTACGGGTCGAAATTTTGCGGCAGGTATGAGCGGCGGAATTGCGTACGTCTATGATGAGGACGGCGGCTTTGCGCAACGCTGCAATCTGTCCATGGTTAGCCTAGAAAAAGTACAGAGTACGGCCGATCAAACGAAGGCGCAAGCGCCTAGCCTGTGGCACCACGGACAAACCGACGAAGCACAACTCAAGCAAATGCTTGAATCACATCATCAATGGACGGGCTCCAAGCGAGCAAGTGAATTGCTAGATGATTGGCAAAATGCATTAAAGAAATTCGTCAAAGTATTCCCCAATGAATACAAGCGCGCGCTAGGCGAGATGAAGCTTGCAGATAAAGCTTTACCTGTCAGTACGGGTGCAAATACGAGTCCGAATACAAAGGCCAAGAAAGCAGTTGGTGCGAAGTAAAAAATTCATTAATGAGATGTAAATCAGCTGTTTTCGTGAGGAAACACAAAGAGAGGGATAAATAATGGGAAAAGTCACTGGCTTTATGGAATTTGAGCGCGTAAAAGAGGATTATTTGCCTGTTGCGCAGCGGGTTAAAAATTACAAAGAGTTCGTGTTAACGCTGGACAACGATGAGGCAAAAATTCAAAGCGCTCGTTGCATGGATTGCGGCACACCTTTTTGTAACAATGGTTGCCCGGTGAATAACATCATTCCAGACTTTAATGATTTGGTGTACAACGGCGACTGGAAAAATGCGATTGAAGTGCTTCATTCGACTAACAATTTCCCAGAATTCACGGGCCGGATCTGCCCCGCTCCTTGCGAGGCAGCTTGCACTTTGAATGTGAACGATGATGCGGTTGGAATTAAATCTATAGAGCATGCAATCATTGATAAAGCATGGAGTGAGGGTTGGGTAAAGCCGCAGTTACCGGCGCACAAAAGCGGTAAACGGGTTGCGATTGTCGGCTCTGGCCCAGCAGGTCTGGCTGCGGCCCAGCAATTGGCCAGAGTTGGTCATGCTGTTACGGTTTTTGAGAAAAATGATCGTGTGGGCGGACTGTTGCGCTACGGCATCCCTGATTTCAAAATGGAGAAAACGCACATTGATCGCCGCGTGGAGCAAATGAAGCAAGAGGGTGTTGAGTTTAAGACTTCCGTACTTGTTGCGAACATAGACGAGAGTGTTAAATTAACCAATTGGTCTAAAGAAAAGATTGATACGAAAACGCTTCTTAAAGATTTTGACGCTGTCGTATTAACTGGTGGTTCAGAGCAGTCACGTGATTTACCCGTACCTGGCAGAGAGCTCGAGGGGATTCATTTCGCAATGGAGTTTTTGCCCCAGCAAAATAAGGTGAACTCGGGCGATAAACTCAAAGACCAATTGCGTGCGGACGGTAAACACGTTATTGTGATCGGGGGGGGAGATACGGGTAGTGATTGTGTGGGCACCAGTAATCGTCATGGCGCCCTAAGTGTTACCCAATTTGAGGTGATGCCTGAGCCTCCAGTTACTGAGAACAGGCCGATGGTTTGGCCCTATTGGCCCATGAAACTGAGGACAAGCTCTAGCCACGAAGAGGGTTGTGAACGTTTGTTTGCAATATCAACCAAAGAATTTATCGGTAAAGGCGGGAAAGTCACCGGACTTAAGACGGTTCACGTAGAGTTGAAGGACGGTAAATTGACTGAGGTTGCAGGCACCGAGGAAATTCACAATGCGGACATGGTCTTATTAGCCATGGGATTTACTAACCCAGTCGCGAGCATTTTGGATGCTTTTGGAGTCGATAAGGATGCACGTGGCAATATCAAAGCTTCAACCGAGGGCTCGCAGGCCTATATGACAAATGTGCCAAAGGTCTTTGCGGCCGGGGATATGCGTCGCGGCCAGTCTTTGGTTGTTTGGGCTATTCGAGAGGGTCGTCAAGCTGCTAGAGCAGTGGATGAGTTCTTAATGGGAAGTACTAATTTGCCCCGTTAAGTTGAATTCCTTTTGAGTGTCTCGCTTGGGAGGCACTTAGAAGGGGTAATTGCTTGTTTAAGGGTTGTTTTTTGTGTGACTTATAAAAGACACACGTACCCTTAAAATGGCGGATACTTGTCAACCCTATGAGACTGGCTTTTTTAAGCTTGTTTGAGGGGTATTTCTTTATGACCCCTAATTACTTCGAACCTCCGGCACCGCTCATTGAGATCAAAGATCTACGTTTTGGTTATTCAGAACGTTTGATTTTGAACGGGATCAATTTGTCCATTCCAAAGGGGCAGGTTACTGCAATTATGGGCGCCTCAGGGGGTGGGAAGACAACAATTTTGCGATTGATAGGCGGCCAATATAAGGCCCAGTCGGGGAGTGTGGTCTTTGATGGGCATGACATCGGCAAGCTCAGCACGCCCGAATTGATGAGCGTTCGCAGAAGAATGGGGATGTTGTTTCAGTTCGGCGCCTTGTTCACAGATTTAAGCGTATTTGACAATGTTGCGTTTCCACTGCGCGAGATAACTGAGCTATCAGAGTCGATGATCAAAGATGTTGTATTGATGAAGCTTGATGCTGTCGGCTTAAGGGGCGCGAAGGATTTAATGCCAAGTGAGATTTCTGGCGGTATGGCTAGGCGAGTGGCTTTGGCTCGAGCGATTGCTTTAGATCCCGAGCTTGTGATGTATGACGAGCCCTTTGCTGGGCTTGATCCCATATCACTTGGGACGGCGGCTCGCTTGATACGCCGCTTAAATGATGCAATTGGCCTGACCAGTATCATTGTTTCACATGATTTGGATGAGACTTTTCAGATTGCCGATCAAGTCATTGTGCTTGCGAATGGGGGAGTAGTTGCGCAGGGAACCCCTGATGAGGTGATGAGAAGCAATGATCCTTTAGTGCATCAGTTCGTCACTGCTGCTCCAGATGGTCCTGTTCGGTTTCACTATCCATCCCCCACTTTTGCAGAAGACTTGGGCTTGCCAGTCGTCGCCCCGATCCAGTCCTCTTTGAATTCCAATATGTCAGGGGATGGAGCATGATCGAATTTTTAAGCAAAATCGGTGCATCCGTCAGACTCCTCTTGGAAGCCCTTGGTGTTGCATTTAGACTTTTTGTGCACTTGGTCCGACTCTTTAAGCCCAATATGCGCCGGTTTCGATTGGTCAGCGAGCAGATGCATTTTTTGGGAAATTATTCGTTAGCAATTATTTCTGTTTCTGGATTATTTGTTGGTTTTGTACTCGGTTTGCAAGGTTATTACACCTTGCAAAAATACGGATCAGAGTCTGCTTTGGGTTTGTTGGTGGCGCTAAGTTTGGTTCGTGAACTTGGGCCCGTAGTTTGTGCGTTGCTATTTGCGGGGCGAGCAGGTACATCCCTTACTGCAGAGATTGGCTTGATGAAGGCGGGCGAGCAACTCAGCGCAATGGAGATGATGGGCATAGATCCTATTGCGCGCATTTTGGCCCCACGTTTTTGGGCTGGTATTTTTACAATGCCGATTCTGGCCGCAGTATTTAGTGCCATGGGTATTGTGGGTGGTTGGATCGTTGGGGTAGTCATGATTGGCATCGATTCAGGCTCCTTTTGGGGGCAAATGCAAGGCGGCGTTGACGTTTTTAAAGACGTTTTGAACGGTGTTTTAAAGAGTTTGATTTTCGGAGTGACTGTTACCTTTGTTGCCTTGTATCAGGGCTTTGAGGCTCAACCCACTCCTGAGGGCGTTTCTCGCGCAACTACTAGCACTGTAGTTGTTGCGTCGTTATTTGTATTGGGTTTGGACTTTTTGCTGACAGCATTAATGTTTAGTTTGTAATTTATAGAATGTAATTTAAGGGGTACTTCATGCAGCGATCAAAGAGCGATGTATGGGTTGGTTTACTGGTTGTGTTGGGCGCAGTTGCTTTTTTATTCTTAGCACTTCAATCAGCTAATTTGTTGTCGCTCAATTGGCATACTTCGTACACCTTGACAGCGCGTTTTGACAATATTGGTGGATTAAAACGTCAGGCTGCCGTTAAAAGCGCCGGAGTTGTGGTTGGGCGAGTCAGAGAAATTAATTTTGATGATTCACACTACCAAGCATCGGTTGTGTTGGCCATGGACTCCCGTTTCCAATTTCCAAAGGACAGTTCACTCAAAATCTTAACCAGTGGACTGCTCGGTGAGCAATATATTGGGATTGAAGCCGGAGCGGATGCGAAAAACCTTGAGTCCGGTGACGCAGTTGCGTCCACTCAATCTGCGATCGTTTTGGAGAGCTTAATTAGCCAGTTCTTGTATAACAAGGCTTCTGAGAATTCAAGTGGTGGGGCGCCGCGTTGAAGCTGATTAAAGCATTGTCCATCTCTTGGGGGTTGACTCGCCTCGGGGTGGTCCTTTGCGCATTCTTGGTGACAGGCTGTGCGAGCACGGCTAATTTCAACCCAAAGGATCCATGGGAACCTATGAATCGAAAGGTGTTTGAGATCAATGATGTAGCAGACCAAGCCGTGATTCGCCCCATTGCTGTGGCCTATAAAGATTACACGCCCGATCTGTTTCAACAGGGAGTGAATAATTTCTTTGGTAATTTACGTGATGTTTGGAGCGCAGTTAATAGTGCTTTGCAATTAAAAGGCGCCCAGACGGTTGAATTAGCCGGTCGAGTGGTTGTAAATACAACCGTTGGCGTGCTCGGCTTGATCGACGTTGCCACCCCATTGGATCTGAACAAGCACAGGGAGGATTTTGGGAAAACACTTGGTTATTGGGGTGTTCCCAGTGGCCCCTATTTGGTGTTGCCTTTTTTTGGCCCATCCACGCTTAGAGATGCATCGGGCTTTGTGGTCGACGTGGAGTTGAACCCTACTTTTCAAGATATCAGGGATGTCCCACTTCGAAACAGTCTTTACGTAATTAATGCCGTAGATGTTAGAAAGGGGTTGTTAGGAGTAGAGGATAATCTAAATGCAATTGCACTAGATAAGTATTCTTTCATAAGAGATGCCTATTTGCAAAGAAGGCTCTATGAGATATACGACGGTAATCCGCCTGATACTGATGAAGATGAATAATTAAGAGTGAAAAATGGAAATCAATAACGGTCGATGTTTTCCCCGAATCCTTCGCGCGCGCATGCTGAGTTGTGTGGTTGCGTGCATCGTGCTTGGCCTGGCATCGCTTGCAAACGCCGCCGACGAAGCCCCTGAGGCGTTCATTAAAAGGCTCTCTGGTGAGCTGCAAGAAGTTGTTAAAAACGATCCTGCTTTAAAGTCGGGCGACCTGCAAAAGGCAAGCGTAGTGGTTGATACGCGGATCATGCCGCATTTGAATTTTCAACGAATGACGGCCTCCGCGGTTGGGCCTGCCTGGAGAACTGCGACCCCTGAGCAGCAAACAAAGCTGGCCAATGAATTTAAAACCTTGTTGGTTAGAACCTACGCTGGTGCGTTGTCCCAAGTGACCGATATAACAATCAATGTAAAGCCAATGCGTGGTTCCGCAGATGACAACGAAGTATTGGTGCGTTCAGAGCTTAAGGGCAAAGGCGATCCTATAGAGCTTGACTACAGGCTTGAGAAAACTCCGGGCAACGGTTCGGGTTGGAAGATTTACAACTTGAATGTTCTCGGCGTTTGGTTAGTGGAGACCTATAGAAGCCAGTTTGCCCAGGAGATCAATGCAAAGGGTATTGATGGGCTTATAGCTACGCTTGTCGAACGTAATAAAGCAAATTCAAAGAAGTGACAACTCTCAGACTTCCCTCATCCCTTACGCATTTGAATGCAGATGCTTGTGCCCGTGAGTATTTGATGGTGATGCGTGCGGATACTGGTCCGATAACCTTAATAGATGCGAGCGAGTTGGTTCAGTTTGATTCCTCAGCATTGGCGTTGCTTTTGACACTTGTGAGAAATATGAAGCAAAGGAATGGGGTGCTCCAAATATCTGGATTGCCAGAGCGTGCCAAAGCCCTTGCTCGAGTGTACGGCGTTGGGGAGTTGTTGCCTATTTAAACTCCAGCTAATGTGTTTGGGGGCGAGCTAACGGCTTGGCTGTTAATAAATGCGCCTCATAAACCCTTTGCCTAAGGCTTTTATGGACTCTACGCTCTGCGCTTTTTGCGTTGAGCTTTAAAAACCGCAAGGTGAGAGTTTGATTTTTCTAATTCTTTTTTTTGTGCATAAATAAAAACTAAATGTCCGCTATCTCTTTTCAGTCAGTAACAAAGGTCTTTGATACAGCCAAGGGCCCAATGAAAGCCCTTGACGGGGTTAACTTCGAAATTAAAGAGGGTGAGTTTTTTGGCCTACTTGGACCCAACGGTGCTGGTAAAACCACTTTGATCAGCATACTTGCTGGCCTTGCAAAGGCAACCAGTGGAGCCATCAAAGTAAATGGCATAGATGTTCAAAATGAACCCCTTAAAACGCGCAAACTCCTTGGCATTGTTCCTCAAGAATTGGTTTTTGATCCGTTTTTTACAGTTAGTGAAGCTTTGAAATTTCAATCGGGCTATTTTGGGGTTTCAAACAATTCTGCTTGGATAGATGAGTTACTGGTGGGGTTGGGTTTAAGTGATAAAGCCAATAGCAACATGCGCCAACTCTCTGGCGGAATGAAGCGACGTGTCTTGGTTGCGCAGGCGCTTGTTCATAAGCCACCTGTGATCGTATTGGATGAGCCAACTGCGGGTGTTGATGTGGAGCTTAGGCAAACACTATGGCAGTTTATTGATCGGTTAAATAAAAAAGGCCACACCGTACTTTTGACAACGCATTACTTGGAAGAGGCGGAGGCACTTTGTCAAAGAATTGCGATGCTTAAAACGGGACGCGTTGTTGCGCTTAATAAAACAAGTGAGTTGTTGAAAGCTGCCTCTAGCAACGTGTTGCGCTTCAAACTTGATTCGCCCTTGCCACCAGAGCTTGCAAAATTAGCTCGTGTGACGGGTCGAATTGTGCAGTTACCCGCCCATAACGCGGAGCAAATCGAGGGATACTTATCCAGCATTCGCACCGCGGGATTGACTGCTGAGGATGTTGAGATTCGCAAAGCAGATTTAGAGGATGTATTTATTGAAGTGATGGGGGAGTCATCATGATGGGTTGGCAAGCGCTTTTTTACAAAGAAATACTCAGATTTTGGAAAGTCAGCTTTCAAACTGTCGCCGCCCCAGTGCTCACCTCTCTTTTGTATTTACTCATATTTGGTCACGTGATGGCTGATCGGGTGAAGGTGTATGACAGCGTAAGTTACGCCGCATTTTTGGTTCCGGGGCTGGTCATGATGAGTGTTTTGCAAAATGCATTTGCAAACAGTTCTTCATCTTTGATTCAAAGCAAAATCATGGGCAATTTGGTTTTCATATTGCTTGCTCCCTTGAATCACTGGAGTTGGTTTGTTGCCTATGTGGGATCCTCTATGGTGAGAGGCTTGGTAGTGGGATTAGGTGTTTTAACGGTAACTTTGTTTTTTGCTGACCTCAGCCTAGTGGCCCCAGTGTGGATTTTGGTATTTGCATTCCTTGGCGCGGCGATGCTGGGGGCGCTGGGTTTAATCGCTGGTTTGTGGTCGGAGAAGTTTGATCAGATGGCGGCATTTCAAAACTTTGTGATCATGCCCATGACTTTTTTGAGTGGGGTTTTCTACTCTATTCATTCACTTCCTCCGTTTTGGCAAACTCTTAGTCATCTAAATCCATTCTTTTATATGATTGATGGATTTAGATATGGATTTTTCGGTATCAGCGATGTTTCGCCTTGGTTGAGTTTGAGTTTGGTTTTGAGTGCATTTGTGATCGTCTCTGGCATTGCACTTTCAATGCTAAAGAGTGGATACAAAATCCGTGGTTAATTTGGAGTAGCTTCATGACAGGTCAAGAAATAGAGGACATCATTAAGTCACAGATCACTTGTGATTTAATAAACATCACCGGCGACGGAAGACATTGGTTTGGTGTTATCGTATCCAATGCTTTTGATGGGGTTCGCCCTTTGCAAAGGCATCAAAAAGTTTATGCCTGTTTAGGTAACAAAATGCACAACGATGAGATTCATGCGTTGTCTATGAAGACCTTTACCCCTGCTGAGTGGGCGGTTCAGGATCAAAAGCAATTTCTTAATTAATTTTGCGCAATGGATAAGTTACTCATTCGAGGTGGTCGGACTTTAAACGGAGAGGTAAGCATTGCGGGCGCAAAGAACGCAGCATTGCCGGAGATATGTGCCGCTTTACTGAGTGCTGAGCCACTGACCTTGCAAAATCTCCCCTCCCTTAAAGATGTCAGCACAATGCTAAAGTTGGTGCGCAATATGGGGGTCAAAGCCGACATGCAAGGCTCGGGGACTCTTGTTTTGAATGCAAGCGAAATCACAGCCCCTGAAGCTCCGTATGAGTTGGTAAAAACAATGAGGGCTTCTGTGTTGGCGTTGGGGCCCCTTTTGGCGCGCTGCGGTCGCGCCAAGGTTTCTTTGCCAGGTGGTTGCGCAATTGGCTCGCGCCCGGTTGATCAACATCTTAAGGGTTTGCAGGCGATGGGTGCGCAAATCTCAGTTGAACACGGATACATGATTGCTCATTTAGCTTCGGGGCTTAAGAAATTGCACGGAGCTCGGATTGCGACCGATATGGTCACCGTTACGGGGACTGAGAATTTTATGATGGCTGCGGCTTTGGCCAGTGGCGAGACTTTATTAGAAAATGCAGCACAAGAGCCAGAGATCACCGATTTAGCCGAGCTTTTGATTGCAATGGGTGCCAAAATCGAAGGTCATGGAACCAGTCAAATACATATTCAGGGCGTTGACGAGTTAGGTGGGGCAACACATAAAGTGGTTGCAGATAGGATCGAGGCTGGAACTTTTTTATGTGCTGTTGCCGCTACGGGGGGGGATGTATTTCTAAAGCATGCAAGGGCGGAGCATTTGGGGGCGGTGATCGATAAGTTACGTGATGCTGGCGTTCAAATTGAAGCTCTTGAATCAGGTATTCGGGTAAGCAGCCCTGGTCCTGCTTATGAGCATCTACAAGCACAGACCTTTAGAACAACTGAATATCCTGGATTTCCAACCGATATGCAGGCTCAGTTCATGGTACTTAATTCGGTCTCTAGGGGCTCAAGTCATGTGACGGAGACTATTTTTGAGAATCGATTCATGCATGTGAATGAGTTGTTGCGCCTTGGTGCAAAAATCCAAATAGACGGTAAGGTGTCAATGGTTGAGGGAGTGCCTTTGCTATCGGGTGCAACCGTGATGGCAACTGACTTGAGGGCCTCTGCTAGTTTGGTCATCGCGGGCTTGGTTGCGAGCGGTGAAACTCTGGTTGACAGGATCTATCATCTAGATAGGGGGTATGACCGAATGGAGGTTAAGTTGCGTAATTTGGGTGCGGATATAGAGCGCATTCAGTAAACCATAAGCAAAGCGGCATTTGTAAAAGTTTTTAATGAATACATCAAATACATCATTGGCAAAAGATACGGCTGAGTTAAGTGTTCAGCCCAAAATCACATCTGCTATTACTTTGGCATTATCAAAGGGTAGGATTTTTGATGAGACCCTGCCACTTTTAAAAGCTGCTGGCTTGGAAGTTCTAGAAAATCCAGAACACTCCAGAAAGTTAATATTGCCAACCAATCAACCGCTTGTACGTGTAGTGTTGGTTAGAGCCTCGGACGTTCCAACCTATGTCGAATACGGGGGGGCAGACCTTGGGGTGACGGGTCTTGATACATTGATTGAGCATGGGGGTACTGGTCTTTATCAGCCTTTGGATCTTAAGATTGCAAAATGTAGGATGTCCGTAGCAGTGCCACAGGGATTTGATTACGCAGGCGCAGTCAAACAGGGGTCCCGCTTAAAAGTAGCCACCAAGTACATGACTATTGCGCGAGAATTCTTTGCGCATAAAGGAGTGCATGTAGATTTGGTTAAGCTCTACGGAAGCATGGAGTTGGCGCCTCTCACGGGACTTGCTGATGCAATTGTTGACTTGGTATCAAGTGGCAACACCTTGAAGGCCAATCATTTAGTAGAAGTAGAGCAAATAATGTCAATTAGCTCTAGATTGGTAATCAACCAAGCAGCCCTTAAGTTGAAGCAATCGTCTATTAAATTTTTATTAGAAGCATTTTCTCGAGCAGTTGATGAGAAAGCTGAAGGGCTTATGTCATGAATAGCGAAGGCATTGATCAACCAAAAGCTCAAATCAGCGCTCGTCCTATCAGACTCAATACTCAGAGCGATGATTTCGAACAAGCTTTTCTAAAGCGTCTGCACTGGTCAAGCTCAACTGATCAAGCCATAGAGGATCGAGTTGCAAGTATTTTGATTGACGTTCAGTCTAGAGGTGATGCGGCGGTGCTTGAGTACACCAAAGCCTTTGATCGGTTAGATGCAGGCAGTGTTTCTGAGCTGTGCGTACCGCCTGAGCAATTAAAGAATGCCTTTGACTCGCTCCCGCAAAGCCAACGAGATGCCCTGATTCAGGCTGAGGGGCGCGTTAGGACTTATCACCAGGCCCAGAGAAAAGCAAGCGGTGAGAGCTGGAGTTATAGGGATGAGCAAGGTAACTTGTTGGGGCAAAAGGTAACGCCACTAGACCGAGTTGGGATTTATGTTCCCGGTGGGTTGGCCGCATATCCCTCCAGTGTGTTGATGAATGCCGTGCCTGCACATGTTGCAGGGGTTTCGGAAATTATTATGGTAGTGCCCACACCAGGGGGAGCAAAGAATCAACTCGTTCTTGCTGCTGCGTATGTGGCTGGTGTGAGCAAAGTGTTTACCATCGGGGGCGCCCAGGCCGTAGCCGCATTGGCTTACGGTACGCAAACAATTCCTAGTGTTGACAAAATAACCGGCCCTGGAAATGCTTATGTGGCAGCGGCCAAGAGGCGTGTTTTTGGCAAAGTTGGCATTGACATGATTGCAGGGCCAAGTGAGATCCTTGTGATTGCTGATGGATCAACCCCGCCAGAATGGGTTGCGATGGATCTTTTCTCGCAAGCCGAACACGATGAGTTGGCGCAAAGCATATTGCTTTGCCCAGACGCTGCTTACATAGACCGAGTTCAAGGCGAGATAGATAGGTTGTTGCCGCAAATGGATAGGCGCGAAATTATTGCTAAGTCTTTGAACGGTCGCGGTGCGCTGATTCAAACCTCCAGTATGAAAGAGGCGTGTGAGATTAGTAACCGAGTAGCCCCTGAGCATTTGGAAATATCAAGCCAAGAACCGCATCAATGGGAACCATTATTGGTTCACGCAGGCGCCATTTTTATGGGTGCCTATACGAGCGAGTCATTGGGCGACTATTGTGCGGGTCCTAACCATGTGCTCCCGACCTCGGGGACTGCGCGTTTTAGTTCGCCCCTTGGTGTTTACGATTTTCAAAAGCGAAGTAGTTTGATAGAAGTTAGCCGCGTTGGAGCGCAACTCTTAGGATCAATTGCATCTGTGTTGGCAAGGGGCGAGGGTCTGCAGGCGCACGCCCTTGCGGCTGAAATGCGTTTAGATTCAAAGGATCCTGATTCCAAATCTAACGATAAGTCTAGCGAAAAGTCCAGTGGGGGCTCACTAAAGTGAAGAACATTCAGCCCGAAACGCAACAGTGCGATTTGCGTTTTATTCGCGATGATGTAAAGAAAATGCACGCCTATGTTGTCCAAGATGCCCAGGGCATGGTCAAGCTCGATGCGATGGAAAACCCGTTTTCGTTACCTGCTGAATTGGCTGATGCCTTGGGGGCAAGGCTAGCGAAGGTTGCAGTCAACCGATATCCAGGTGCACAGGTTGAGTCGCTTAAAAATGCTTTGACTAAGTATGTCAGCATGCCCAGTGGGTACGGACTGGTCCTTGGGAACGGCTCTGATGAATTGATCTCTTTGCTTAGTACCGCTTGTGCAAAGTCTGGATCTGTAACTGGGCCTGGCTTAGCTTTTGAGGCCGTGTCCGATACGCCTTATGTGCTGGCGCCTGAACCAGGGTTTGTCATGTACTCAGTGAGCGCGCAACTGCAGGGTTTGAGGTATGTGGGCGTTCCTTTGTTGCCTGATTTTGAGCTAGATTTGGATGCAATGCTTAGGGCCGTGAATGAGCACAATCCTGCGCTCGTGTATCTTGCTTACCCAAATAATCCCAGCGCCAATTTGTGGAGCAAGGACAGTATCCGCAGCATCATTGATAGTGTGAGCGCATACGGTGGATGGGTGGTTGTGGACGAAGCTTACCAACCCTTCTCAAGCCATTCATGGTTGGATGAGATACGCAGGGATCCGCTTGCACATCGGCAAGTTCTTTTGATGCGTACTCTCTCCAAATTTGGCTTGGCAGGTGTAAGAATTGGTTACTTGATTGGTCCAAACGCAGTAATTGGGGAGATTGAGAAAATCAGGCCCCCATATAACGTGAGCGTTCTTAATGCCGAATGCGCTTTATTTGCTCTTGAGCATGCCCATGTATTTGCTGAGCAGGCGCAGGTGATTTGTGAGCAGCGCGAGAAAATCACCCAGCATCTCTCTCGTATAAAGGGGGTCAAGCCCTTTACAAGCCAAGGCAATATGATCTTGGTTCGATTTGCAGGTGAGTCAGGAGTTGATAACGCATTTGCACTCAAAATTTTTGAGGCACTGAAGTCTAAGGGTATTTTGGTAAAAAATGTTTCTAAAATGCATCCCTTACTTGTCGGGTGTTTGCGTTTAACTGTCGGAACCCCAGAGGAAAATGCGCAACTTCTGGGTGCTTTAGACGAGTTGTGTGCCAGTCATCTTTAAACATCATTAAAGTACTCAATAATGAAGCCAAGAAAAGCAGAAGTAACGCGTAATACTCGCGAAACCCAAATTACTGTCAAATTAAATATTGACGGCACTGGTGTATCTAAGTTGGATACAGGAATTGGTTTTTTTGACCACATGCTTGATCAAATTGCACGCCACGGAATGATTGATCTAGAGGTGGCGGCTAAGGGGGATTTGCATATCGATGGGCATCACACAGTTGAGGATGTGGGTATTGCGATTGGTCAAGCCTTGGCGCAAGCGGTGGGAGATAAGTCTGGGATTCGTCGCTACGGACACGCTTATGTTCCTTTAGATGAGGCGTTGTCCCGGGTTGTTGTAGATTTTTCGGGTCGCCCGGGACTGGAGATGCACGTGCCGTTTAAGAGTGGCTCAGTTGGCCACTTTGATACCCAGTTGGCTTTTGAGTTTTTTCAAGGATTTGTAAACCATGCCTTTGTGACTCTGCACATAGATAATTTGCGAGGCGAGAACTCACACCACCAAGCAGAAACTGTGTTTAAAGCTTTTGGTCGAGCGATAAGAATGGCTATTGAGCTTGATCCCCGCAGTGCCGGTGTGATCCCTTCAACCAAGGGTGTTTTGTGAGTCCAGTGCTCACGCATTTAATTTATTTTTATGATTGATACGGTTGCAGTCGTCGATTATGGAATGGGTAACCTTCGCTCCGTATCCCAGGCGGTTATCAAGGCAGCGGAGGGAAGCCCCACAAAAGTGGTGATAACCAGCGACCCTGATGTCGTGCAGCGGGCAACGCGAATAGTTTTGCCTGGCCAAGGGGCTATGAAAGACTGCATGCACGAATTAGAGCGGGCAGGACTAAAGCAGGCTGTGCTGAACGCGGCGCGTAACAAACCTTTGTTTGGTGTTTGCGTTGGCATGCAAATGCTTTTAGACCACAGCGAAGAGGGTGACGGTCAATCTGATAAGGGTACGCATTGCCTTGGGTTGATACCAGGACGGGTTGTCAAATTTAATTTAATCGGACAACTACAACCAGATGGGAGTCGCTTTAAGGTGCCACAAATGGGCTGGAACCAAGTAATTCAATGCGGCGAGCATCACTTATGGGAGGGTGTTCCGCAAAATAGCTACTTTTATTTTGTGCACAGTTTTTACGCACGTCCGTCGGATGTGCGCTACACTGCGGGGGAAACAGTTTATGGCCACCGCTTTACATCAGTCATTGCCAGTGATAATATTTTCGCAACGCAGTTCCATCCCGAAAAAAGTGCAGATATGGGATTAATGCTTTATCGCAACTTCTTATCCTGGAAGCCCTAGGCCCATTTTGCCAATTTTATTAAGTTTTACCTGTTAGCCCATTTATTCGATCATCATGATTCTTATTCCTGCCATAGACTTAAAAGACGGTCAATGTGTTCGACTCAAACAAGGAGACATGGAGCAGTCCACCGTATTTGGTGAAGACCCAGTTGCTATGGCTTCAAAGTGGCTAGATAAAGGCGCAAGAAGACTGCATTTAGTCGACTTGAATGGAGCGTTTGCAGGCAAGCCCCAAAATTTCAACGCTATCAAATCCATACTAAAGGCCGTTGGGGACGACATACCCGTTCAATTGGGCGGTGGCATTCGTGATTTAGATACTATTGAAAAGTATGTAGACGCGGGTATTAGATACGTCATTATCGGAACTGCTGCTGTCAAAAGCCCTGGGTTTTTAAAAGACGCTTGCAGTGCATTTGGGGGCCATATTATTGTTGGACTTGATGCGAAAGAGGGCAAAGTAGCAACCGATGGATGGAGTAAGTTAACTGGACACGAAGTCGTTGACTTAGCAAGGAAGTTTGAGGACTACGGTGTGGAGTCCATAATTTATACAGACATTGGGCGAGACGGGATGCTCTCGGGTATCAACGTTGAAGCAACTGTAAAACTAGCCCAAGCATTAACAATACCTGTGATTGCATCGGGCGGATTGTCTGGGATGTCAGATATTGAGAGCTTATGTGCCCTGGCTGATGAGGGAATTGAGGGAGTGATTTGTGGGCGCGCGATTTACAGCGGGGATTTAGATTTTGAGCAGGCGCAGGCTCGCGCAGATGAACTGACTGCGTAAGCAATTGCGTTTTGTATTAACTTCACAGTCAATTCTTGCAGATCATTTGCTTGCATCCTGAAGCTAAAACTGCATAATTCACTGTTCACCCTTTACTGTTCCGCACTCAGTAATGACATCTTTGTTCTTTGAACAACCACCTTACCATTGAGTCACCTCAAAAATGCTTGCTAAAAGAATAATCCCCTGTCTTGACGTGACGGGTGGAAGAGTAGTTAAGGGTGTTAACTTTGTGAATTTAAGGGACGCAGGCGATCCTGTTGAAATTGCCGCTCGTTATAACGATCAAGGTGCTGATGAGTTAACCTTTTTAGATATTACGGCCACGAGTGATGAGCGCGATCTTATTCTTCACATCATTGAGGCAGTTGCTGCCAAGGTATTTATTCCCCTAACCGTTGGCGGCGGCGTAAGGACAGTTGAAGACGTTAGAAGGCTCTTAAACGCTGGGGCCGATAAAACCAGTTTTAATTCTGCTGCGATTGCCAATCCATGGGTCATCAGGGAAGCTTCAAGCCGATACGGATCGCAGTGCATCGTGGTCGCTATAGATGCAAAACGACGCACGCAAGTTGAGGAGTCAAGGTTGGGTGAGGACTTAAACCCAGTAGGCCCGGGTTGGGATGTTTATAGTCACGGGGGAAGAAAAAATGTGGGCTTAGACGCCGTGCAATGGGCGGTAAAAATGAGTGAGCTCGGAGCTGGCGAGATACTATTAACCAGCATGGACCAAGACGGGACTAAGTCAGGATTTGATTTGGGATTGACGCGAGCTGTGGCGGATGCGGTCGCAGTTCCCGTTATCGCCTCCGGAGGGGTTGGAACCCTAGAGCATTTGTGTGATGGCATAAAGATCGGGGGTGCAGATGCTGTGTTGGCAGCGAGTATCTTTCATTACGGCGAATTCACTGTTGCACAAGCCAAAGCATGTATGGCTCAAAAAGGAATACCCGTTCGACTTTAGCTCTTTTCTTTTTTTGGATTCAGTAATCAATTATTGCTCACCCTAGCTAGTTTCGTTCTGAGCGAGTGTCGTTACGTTCAGAATCGTCACCAACTTTTAGAGCACAATTAAGATATGTCTATCAATTCACAATTTTCTAATGAGTCTCCATCCAAGGAGGCATCTGACTGGGTCGATCTGGTCAAATGGGATGCCAATGGGTTGGTGCCCGTGATTGCTCAAGAGCGGGGGAGTAAAGATATTTTGATGTTTGCTTGGATGAATGCACAGGCACTCCAGCAAACTGTTGAACTAGGGCGAGCCGTTTACTTCAGTCGATCTAGACAAAAATTGTGGTTTAAAGGCGAGGAATCTGGCCATGTCCAGCGTGTTCACGATATTCGCATGGACTGCGATAACGACGTTTTGCTTTTGTCAATTACTCAAGAAGGTCATGAACCCTCTATTGCCTGTCACACAGGGCGTCACAGTTGCTTTTATCAACGCCTGGACGGTCTAGGTGGTTCAAAGGATTTGGGATGGGTTGCGGTCGATCCTGTGATCAAGGATCCTAAAAGCATTTATAAGTGAGTGCAATCTAATGAAGCTGATCAAACAAAATATTAAACATCTATAAATCATGACGCAAAGTATCAAAGTTGGCTCCAACGAAAACACAAAAACAATTCCACAAGATTCAAACACATTGTTACGTCTAGCTGCAATGATTCAGACTAGGCTGCCTCAAAACGGAGGCGACCCGGAGACGAGCTACGTGGCCAGATTGTTATCTAAAGGCGCTGATTCCATACTTAAAAAAGTGGGCGAAGAGGCAACAGAGGTGGTGATGGCGGCAAAGGACTTGTCCCACGGTGGTCACTCGCAACCCGTAATCAATGAGATGGCGGACTTATGGTTTCACTGTTTAATTGCGCTTACGCATTACGGCTTGTCTGCGCAAGATGTCTTTGACGAGCTCGAGCGCCGTGTGGGGATGAGTGGCATAGAAGAGAAGGCGCTTAGAAAGGTTCGTGCGCGTGAGCAAAATGGCGACTGAGTTAAAGCCGGCCTGAATGAACTATGCTGTCCAAGTTTTTATAATCAACTTCGATTAATCCAAATATGACTCAACATTTTGACCCACAATGTTTGTTTTGCAAAATAGTAAGCGGCACCATCCCGTCTAAGAAAGTCTTTGAGGACGAGGAGTTTCTCGCCTTTCATGACATTAACCCATGGGCGCCAATCCATTTCTTGATTATTCCTAAAATGCATTTGCCCTCAATGGCCCAACTTGAAGGCGAGCATACGCAGATGATGGGACGGATGATGGTTCTTGCCCCAAAATTGGCTAAAGAGCAGGGGGCTAGACCTTATCCAGAGGGGGGCTTTAGGATTGTATGCAACACTGGCGCTGAAGGTGGGCAAGAGGTTCATCATTTGCATATGCATGTTTTGGCAGGGCCGAGGCCTTGGCTTAGAGGTTAGTGAAGATTAGGGGGCTGGGGCAAAGTCCGGGGGAGCAATGTCAAGGATAAGTAATATGCACAGTTATTTGCTGACACTTCTAGGGATGTCCCTTTAAGTCGACTAAAATTTTGTTAAGTTATTAGGAGTATCTCCATGGGATCATTTTCGATTTGGCATTGGTTAATTGTTCTTTTGATTGTTATGATGATTTTTGGCACTAAAAAGCTCAAAAACATCGGCACAGATCTAGGGGGGGCTGTAAAGGGGTTTAAGGACGGCATGAAAGACGGCAGTTCTGCGGCCCAAGATCCAAATGCACCCGCTGCAGCGGCGGCTGCGCCTCAGGTGTCCCATCCCAGCGGCGCTCAGTCAGCACAGGCTCCTATTGATGTAGAAGTCAAACACAAAAGCTAATGTGATTTGTTACTTAAACGCTTTTGCTGGCGAAAACGAGTGTTTCGAAAAAGAGTTTTTCTCTTGCGGATTGCTTTCCCATGTTTGATTTAGATGTATCAAAAATCGCATTAATTGGTGCTGTGGCTTTGATTGTCATCGGCCCTGAAAAGCTGCCCAAAGTTGCCCGTACAGTTGGAACATTGGTGGGTAAGGCTCAGCGCTACGTTAGTGATGTGAAGGCCGAAGTGAACCGCGCCATGGAGATGGAGGACCTTAAAAAAATGAGGGAATCTTTTGAAAGTGCGGCAAAGGAAGTTCAGTCTAGCGTCAACATGACCTCAAAAGAGGTTGAGCAAGAGTGGAGTGCGCTTTCCAACTCCATTGCGAGCGCTGGAGATGACCCTCACCTGGGTGCTAGCCCCTTGCCCGAACTGAGCATTGCGTCACCCATTTACAGAAACCCCAATAAAAAATGGCGCATCAAACAAACCGCCATGCCTCAGTGGTACAAAGCGCAGCGCGGGATTAGGGGTAAGGCACTGTCTGGGGCTGCGCGCGTGGCTCGGTTCAGGCCTAAAGCTAGATCATTAACCTAACTAACCAAAACGCGAGTAACACCCTCTAATGTCAGACTCAACACCCAATGCGCACGATGAACTAGCGGGGACAGAGCAACCGTTTGTTCAGCATCTGATTGAGCTTAGGGATCGACTGGTTAAGGCCATTGCAGCGGTTGGTATTGTCACAATTATCTTAGCCATATATCCTGGACCTGGACCGCTGTACGATATTTTGGCTGCTCCATTGGTAGCTCACTTGCCGAGTGGCGCCACGATGATTGCGACATCGGTTATTTCGCCGTTCATGGTGCCGCTCAAAATCATGATGATGGCTGCATTTTTAATTGCACTGCCTGTGGTTTTATATCAAGCGTGGGCGTTTGTTGCGCCTGGTCTTTACGCCCATGAAAAGCGTTTGGTTTTGCCATTAGTGGTGTCAAGTACTTTGCTATTTTTTGCTGGTGTTGCGTTTTGTTACTTTTTCGTTTTCGGACAAGTTTTTAAATTTATCCAAAGCTTTGCGCCCAAAAGTATCACTGCCGCACCTGATATAGAAGCCTATTTGAGCTTTGTTTTGACTATGTTCTTGGCATTTGGGATGACCTTTGAGGTACCCATTGTGGTTGTTGTTTTGGCTCGTTTGGGCATTATGTCAGTTCAAAAGTTAAAGGACTTTAGGTCCTACTTTATAGTGATTGCGTTCATTGTTGCGGCGGTGGTGACTCCTCCTGATGTGGTCTCACAACTCGCATTGGCTATTCCTATGTGTTTACTTTATGAGTTGGGAATTTGGGCTGCAGTCATATTTATCAAGCACACCCAAGCCCCTGTAGTTCCCCAAGATCCCGTTTATAAAGAACCCAGTTCACAAGACACCAATAGCGGTTCCTAGTCCTATGAAAAGAGCTTGGCAATTATTCACTCAAGTTGTCACCATCTTGGTTGCGATTTGGTTTGTTTTAGTTACTTTGAAACCCGAGTGGGTTAAAAGCCTAGGTTCTGGAGTGGGCGAATCCGGTTGGGGGGGCATAACCTTAACCGAAACTGGTCGCGCAGAGCCGGGTTTGTTTGGCGCCGCAAATTCTCCTGCGCCGGGGAGTTTTAGCGTGGCTGCCAAAAAAGCCTCCCCAGCAGTAGTTAGCATAAGTACAAGGCGCAAATCAGATTCCGCACAGTCACAAATGGATCCCTGGTTCCGCTTCTTTGGAGGTGATCGAGATGAATCGCCTCAAGTGGGTTTAGGTAGCGGCGTAATTGTGAGCCCAGAGGGATACGTGCTAACGAATAACCACGTGATTGAAGGCGCGGATGAAATAGAAGTGGTTTTAAATGACGCAAGACGTACGTCCGGCAAGTTAATTGGCGCAGACCCTGATACGGATCTCGCAATCATAAAAATTAACCTGGCTCATCTCCCCGTCATCGTGATTGGCAACTCCGACACGCTTCAAATTGGGGACCAAGTACTTGCGATTGGAAATCCATTTGGGGTAGGTCAAACGGTGACCAGTGGCATTGTTTCTGCGCTAGGGCGCAATCAACTTGGTATCAACACGTTTGAGAATTTCATACAGACTGATGCAGCAATCAACCCAGGAAATTCGGGCGGCGCGCTTGTTGATGTTTACGGCAATATGGTGGGTATCAATACAGCTATCGTGTCCCGCTCTGGCGGGAGTACGGGGATCGGTTTTGCTATACCGATGAGCACCGCTAAGCAGGTCTTGGAGAGTATCTTAAAGGACGGGCAAGTCAAGCGGGGATGGATTGGTATCGAGCCCAATGAACTGAGTCCTGAGTTGGCGCAGACCTTTGGGTTAAAGTCCGATCACGGTGTCATTGTGACTGGAGTCCTTCAGGGCGGGCCGGCCTTTGGAGCTGGAATTCGACCTGGAGATCAAGTCGTTGAGGTTGCGGGGCATTCGGTTGGCAATGTAAGTGAATTATTGGCTTTGGTGGCTGCTTTAAAGCCAGGTATTCCAGTCCCCTTCAAGCTACAACGCAAAGATACTTCTTTGGCTGTTTCTGTGACCCCTGCTCAGCGTCCAAAGACGAGGCGTCAAAATGGGATTGATCATGAATTTTTGGAGCGTTAATTGAGCACTTTTGCTGTAAGCCGCAGTGGATTTGTTGACCGCGCAAATGAGTGGCTGCAGCCCGCCCGGTTTAAGGATTATTGCCCCAATGGATTGCAGGTAGAGGGGCGGGGCGAAGTTTGCGTTCTGGTCAGTGGTGTGACAGCAAGTTTGGCTCTAATTGAGGCTGCAATAGATGAAGGGGCTGATACGATTTTAGTGCACCATGGGTTGTTTTGGCGCGGGCAAGACGGCTCACTCACTGGATGGCTGCGCAAGCGAGTTGCAAAGTTAATTGAAAATAACATTAATTTGATGGCATATCACTTGCCACTGGACGCGCACGAAAAGTACGGTAACAATGCACAACTTGCGATCCAACTCGGACTCCAAACAATTTCTACGTTTGGCGATCAAAATTTAGGGCATCTCGGAATCAATATCGACCCATCAACTCAAGATACCTTCAGCAGTGCAGATTTAGCGCTAAGAGCTTTTAAATCATTAGGCAAAGAGCCCTTGTTGATCGATCCAAACCCTAGTCGAGTGCTTCGAAGGATAGCTTGGTGTACGGGAGGCGCACAGTCATGGTTTGAGGATGCAATTAAGGCCGGAGCTGATGCATTTGTCACGGGGGAGATATCTGAGCCCCAAGCGCACTTGGCGCGTGAGAGCGGAGTAGCTTTTTTGGCTTGTGGGCATCACGCAACTGAGCGATACGGTGTGCGTGCACTTGGCGATGCATTAGCGCAAGAGTTTCAAATTAGCCACCGATTTATTGATATTGATAATCCTGCTTAAAGCGAATGGCAAGCCCAAAACACTTGCCTCAAAATATGCAAAAACCAATAGCCATTACGATGGGGGATCCTGGCGGGATAGGTCCAGAGATCGTACTCAAGTGTTTCTTAAAAAGTTTAGACAATCCGAGTTGCCGAGAGGTAATGCAAGGTGCTTTTATTGTGGGAGATTTGCCGCACCTGGAGCGTGCAAAAGCGTCGCTTGGGCAGAACTCAAATTTATTAAAGCTAAAGCAAATTAAGCAAATAGAAGATATTTACTTGGATGATTTCATCAAGAAAAATTTGGACGGTAGTGCAAACGTACCTATCCTGGATGTTGAGCGCTCCGAAACTTCTTGTTCATCCCTTGCTCCTATTTCAACAATTAGCGTCCAAGCCGGGCGAGCTGCAGCTAGGAATATCTTTTGGGGCGCAAAAGCCGCACTCCAGGGGAAGGTTGCGGCCTTGGTAACTGCTCCAATTAATAAGCAATCACTGGCCCTTGCGGGTATAGATTTCCCTGGCCACACGGAGATGCTTCAATTTTCTGCGGCTGAACACCTTGGGGTGAGTGTTTCGCAAATTCCGGTTCGCATGATGCTTGTAAGCCCAGAGTTGAGGGTGGTGTTGGTGAGTATTCACCTCTCCCTTCGTGCTGCTATTGAGCAAGTTACAAAAGAGAATATCTTGCAAACGCTAAAGATTACGCACGACTCGTTAATGGGTGTTTTGGGTCGAGCTCCCCGCATCGCGGTGGCTGGGCTTAACCCGCACTCTGGGGAAGGCGGGTTAATGGGCAAAGAAGAGTTGGAAATTATTGCACCGGCGATCAATCTGGCTCGGACTAAGTACGGAGATATGAACGTGAGCGGGCCCTATGCTCCTGATACTGTATTTATGCAGGCAAGGACGGGAGTTTATGACGTGGTGATTGCTATGTATCACGATCAAGGGCTCATTCCGATTAAGTACTTGGGTTTGGATCGAGGTGTAAATGTGACGCTAGGGCTGCCGCTTGTCAGGACCAGTCCAGACCATGGAACGGCCTTTGAAATTGCGGGGCAAGGGGTTGCAGATCCAGCAAGTATGTGGGCTTCTATAGAGCTTGCTGGATTGCTAGTGGCATAGGCCTTGGGATTTCTGACGATTAAGTGATTCGCCAGGCCCCTAAAAAAGTGGAATTTAAATGTAAATTAACCCAGGATGGCTGGTTCAATTAGCCTTAGTATTGGACTTTTGAGTTCAGACTCAGATACAATGTGGGGTTAACCCTTTTCAGAGTGAATATTTCGGATCATCAAGGATCATTGAATGAGCGATACCCCCATGGACAGCAGTAAAAGAACCTGGCTCATAGCCTCTGGATGTGCAGGCGCAATAGGTGGAGTGGCAACGGCCATTCCATTTGTAAGTACTTTTCAGCCCTCCGAGCGTGCTAAAGCCGCCGGGGCAGCGGTAGAGGTAGATATATCTGGCATTAAACCGGGTGAGAAGCTGACGGTTGAATGGCGCGGAAAGCCAGTGTGGATCGTCCGTAGAACTCCAGAGCAACTTGCTGAGTTGGCCAAAATTGACTCAGAGCTTGCAGACCCTAATTCTGATCGCAAGCCGGGTGAGATTACTCCTTCATATGCTAAAAACGAAGGTCGCTCTATTAAGCCTGAAATCTTTGTTGCTGTTGGAATTTGTACGCACTTGGGATGCTCTCCAGGCGATAAATTTGTACCGGGACCCCAGCCTTCATTGCCAGACAACTGGCCCGGGGGTTTCTTGTGCCCTTGCCACGGATCTACTTTTGATATGGCGGGTCGGGTCTTTAAGAATAAGCCTGCACCGGATAACTTGGAAGTTCCGCCTCATATGTATTTGTCCGACAGCAAGTTGCTGATTGGCGAAGATAAATCTGCGTGAATCCCGTCCGTTCGTTGATATAAGACACTGCTAAAACAGGAAGACACAATGGCTGAATTTAAGGAAATTTCCCCTCACGCAAGTAACGCTGAGAAACTGCTCAACTGGGTGGATAACCGTTTCCCTCTCTCTAAAATGTACAAAGAGCATCTCTCTGAGTACTATGCGCCAAAGAACTTCAATTTCTTTTACTTCTTTGGTTCGCTGGCTATTTTGGTGCTCGTTATCCAGATTTTGACGGGTATCTTCTTGGTCATGCACTACAAGCCTGATGCGGCAATTGCGTTTGCAAGTGTGGAGTACATCATGCGAGATGTGCCTTGGGGTTGGCTCATTCGCTACATGCATTCCACAGGAGCTTCGGCGTTCTTTATAGTGGTTTATATGCACATGTTCCGTGGACTGATTTATGGTTCATACCGCAAGCCAAGGGAGTTGGTTTGGATTTTTGGATGCGCCATCTTCTTGTGCTTGATGGCAGAGGCTTTCATGGGCTATCTATTGCCCTGGGGTCAGATGAGCTATTGGGGTGCTCAGGTCATTGTTAATCTATTTTCTGCAATCCCTTTTATCGGGCCTGATCTGGCGCTGTTAATTAGGGGTGACTATGTGGTTGGTGACGCAACGCTTAATAGATTCTTTAGCTTCCATGTGATCGCAGTTCCATTGGTACTTTTGGGGTTGGTTGTTGCTCACATTATTGCTTTGCACGAAGTCGGATCTAACAATCCCGATGGCGTAGAGATTAAAGCTACTAAAGGACCGGATGGACATCCATTGGACGGTATCCCTTTCCATCCGTACTACACCATCCACGATATTTTGGGTGTGACAGTATTCCTATTGGTATTTACTTCAATCATTTTCTTCGCTCCTGAGGTGGGTGGTTATTTCTTGGAATATAACAACTTCATTCCAGCAGACCCACTCAAAACTCCGTTACACATTGCACCTGTTTGGTATTTCACGCCTTACTACTCAATGTTGCGCGCAACTACGGATACGATGGTTAATGTCCTTAGTTTGATCGCTGCCTTGTCTGCAGCATTTGTTGTCCTCAAAACCACATTAAATACTAAAGGCAAGGCGATCACTGTGATTGGCGTTGCGGTTTTAATCGTACTGTTGAAAACCTTTGATGCTAAATTTTGGGGTGTGGTTGTTATGGGGGGTGCAGTGGTAATGCTGTTCTTCCTGCCTTGGTTGGATCACAGTCCAGTTAAGTCAATTCGTTACAGACCCACTTGGCATAAAGCACTTTATGCTGTGTTTGTTGTTTTCTTTGTCGTGTTGGGTTATTTGGGTATACAACCTCCCTCAGAAGTGGGAACATTGATTGCTCAAATTGGTACCATTTATTACTTTGGCTTCTTTTTGCTGATGCCTTGGTGGACGCAACTAGGTAAATTTAAACAGGTGCCTGACCGAGTCACCTTTGAAGCTCATTGAACCAGGGATAAGGTAAAAACATGAAAAAACTATTACTAATCCTCATTGCAACTCTCTCACTGGTAGGTGCAAGTACTGCCAGTGCAAATGAAGGGGGAATGACCTGGGATAAAGCGCCAAGCGGAACTAATGATTTGGCCGCCCTTCAACACGGCGCAAAACTTTTTGTCAATTACTGCCTTAATTGTCATTCTGCAGCCTTTATGCGCTACAACCGATTGAGAGACATTGGTTTAACGGAGCAGCAGATCAAGGATAACTTGCTATTTACGACGGATAAGGTTGGTGAAACAATGAAAGCCAACATTGACCCAAAGCAAGCGAAGGCTTGGTTTGGTGCAAATCCGCCAGATTTAACGGTGATTGCGCGTTCGCGCTCTAGCCACGCAGGAAGTGGGGCAGACTACATCTATACATATTTAAGAACTTATTACCGTGACCCCACAAAGGCAACGGGATGGAATAACTTAGCTTACCCAAACGTTGCTATGCCAAATGTTCTTTGGGAACTTCAAGGCACACGCCATCCAGTTTTTGTTAAGCAAGAGGTGCACGGCGAAGAAGTTGATGTTTTTAAAGGATGGGAGCAAGATACGCCCGGCCAATTAAGCGGTGCAGAATACGATCAGGCAGTAGGTGACTTAGTCTCTTACTTGCAGTGGATGGCTGAGCCTGCTCAAAATACACGTATTCGCGTAGGTGTTTGGGTAGTACTATTTTTATTGTGTTTCTCCTTTATCGCTTGGCGTTTGAACGCCGCATATTGGAAAGATATTCGCTAAAAATTCGAGAAGTTTGGGTTTCTCAGATTAAAAAAACTGGCAACCTAGGCTAAACGTCTATTTATTTTTGTATCTGACTTCTCTACAATTTTTAGAGATGCTCAGCGTTTAAAGGCGAGGGGGATCTTCCCCTTGCTTTGCTGATTTACTGGAGAGCTAAATCCTATGATGGTCTTATATTCTGGGACAACGTGTCCCTTTTCTCATCGTTGCCGTTTCGTTTTGTTTGAAAAAGGAATGGACTTCGAAATTCGCGATGTTGATCTCTACAACAAGCAAGAAGACATCAACGTCATGAATCCTTATGGACAGGTGCCAATTTTGGTTGAGCGCGATTTAATTTTGTACGAGTCAAACATCATCAATGAATACATTGACGAGCGCTTTCCTCATCCTCAGTTAATGCCAGGTGATCCTGTAGACCGTGCGAGAGTGAGACTGTTTCTTTTAAATTTTGAGAAAGAGCTTTTTACAAACGTAAGTCTGCTGGAAAATAGGGGCGCTAAGCCTAATGACAAATCGTTGGACAAAGCGCGCTCACATATTCGTGACCGTTTAACCCAATTAGCTCCTGTTTTTTTGAAGAACAAGTTTATGTTGGGTGAGAACTTCTCAATGCTTGACGTAGCTATTGCTCCGTTGCTGTGGCGTTTGGATCATTATGAAATTGAGTTATCCAAAAACGCAGCTCCTCTTTTGAAATATGCAGAACGTATCTTCTCTAGACCCGCATATATTGAAGCATTGACCCCTTCTGAGAAAGTTATGCGTAAGTAATTAGTTTGGACACCAGTTGGTGATATATTAGGATCACTTTCTGAAGTCCTGGCGAATTTACTGAATTCGCAAAATCAATATGAAAAACGCGACACAATCCGTCTCAACAAGGCCCTATTTGATCAGAGCCTTGTTTGAGTGGTGCAATGACAATGCGTTCACCCCCTATATTGCTGTCAAAGTCGACTCCAATGTTCAGGTGCCGAAAGAGTACGTTCAAAACGGCGAGATCGTTTTAAATATCAGCCTAGATGCGACAAGTGGGCTTCAACTCGGAAACGAGTTTGTAGAGTTCAAGGCCAGGTTTGGGGGTACGCCGCGTCAGATTGTTGTCCCTGTAGGTCAGGTGATTGCAATTTATGCTCGAGAAAATGGACAAGGTATGGCTTTTCCAGCTCCTGCACCTGTGCCAGAAATTGAACCAAATTTAGTTAAAGTTTCTACCGAGTTAGGTTCTGTTTGGCCAACTGTGACTCCGCTTACTTTAATGAACAAATTGAGTGATCAAAAAAGTGGGGTATCTCCGAACAATCAAGCTCTTAGCGGGGATGTTGGTCTGGATAAAAAAACTGAGCTTAAAACGCCATTGGATCAAAGTTCGGACGATACGCCTCCGCCTGAGTCTCCTGCTCCGGTAACAGGGCGTCCGAAACTGACCCGTATTAAATAGTTAAATCAAGGTCATTAGGGAAGTCTGAGTTTGCATTAGCTCACTCTAAAAAATGGAACAGTAGTTACTAAACAACTCATTATTAAATCTCTTTGAGCTGATTTATAGATTGATAGTGACTTTTGGTTACAATACCAACCGTGCCCCCTTAGCTCATCTGGTAGAGCAACTGATTTGTAATCAGTAGGTGGTCTGTTCGAGTCGGACAGGGGGCACCATTTCAAAAACCTCGATATCCTCGAGGCTTTTTTTTGCGCGATGCCCAAGTGTGCTTGGGGTTAGGGCAGGGGGTGCGTTGTCACGTCACTCGCCATCCAAGCAAAAAGGGATGCAATACAGCACTTTTTTCGCTATGTACAGACATGCCTAAGCCTTAACTTTAAAGAGACTGAACCGG
Organism: uncultured Burkholderiales bacterium; assembly: GCA_903896615.1. Taxonomy (GTDB): domain Bacteria; phylum Pseudomonadota; class Gammaproteobacteria; order Burkholderiales; family Burkholderiaceae_C; genus Limnohabitans. Next base: position 12,701 of record CAITYM010000048.1, on the reverse strand, counting down.
ATGTCCTTGTTGATGCGAACGTGTGGAATATTCACTTCTTGTCGCGTGTAAGTGTTCCATAAACAGTGCGTTGGCAGTTAGATGCTGAAAGCGACCTCATCGCACTTCAGTGGTTGGGATGTTTTCAATAAATGGAAAATGCGGTGGTGCCAAAGCCCATCTAAATCACGTGTTGTTAAAAGTACACACGGCGGGACTTATTTTGCTTAGCAAAAAAATATCAATGGATGTCAGCAATCGCCGAGGAAATGAGCATTTATGAACTCCAAAATATCCTCAGTAGCGCTGCAATTAAGAGGTTCTGATTACGTGGTTTTGATACGGCACCATTAATACACAGAACTAAGTGCAATTGAGCTCAAAAACTAGAGCGAAATTATTTGCCTTCGATCTTCAGTCGAATCGTTTGCACTCTAAATCCCTTGCTTCTCAAATGGGCAGCCAATGAGGGGAGCATTTGTTTAAGTTTGGCCATTACTGAATTATTTGGAACCAGTAAGCACCATGTGTCGCCGTCAAGGGTGCTTGATTTAACGCTCTCTCGGAACGGAGGAGGGAGCAATGATTTGACAGCATAAAGTCGTTGTTCGGAGTCCCTAGAGAGCTCTAGCAACTGAGAAAGTATCGGTGCGTTACTGAGAGCTTTTGCGGCGAGTTGGGGCTTGCCCCGCAATAGGGGGGCAGAATAAGGTACTTTGGAGTATCCCAAGGCCCTATAAGCAGAAAGTGCGCTTGGACGTCTACTTGTATTGCCCAAAGTTTGTGCATCTGAGTCTTGCCCGGTGGGTTGGGATGATGTAGTTCTTTGGGTTTGCGTCATTGTTACATTATCGCTTTGGTAGCCGGGTTAAAATATAAATCTTTCATAAGGAAACTGCAAACAAGTCCCAAAGTTTACGGGATCCAGAGTTGCAGACAGGGCATGGCTTTTAATTTACTCACAATGATCTTTGGTAGCCGCAATGAGCGCCTATTAAAGCAGTTCCAAAAATCTGTAGTTAGCATTAATGCACTTGAGAGCTCGCTTGAGGGTTTGAGTGATGAGCAGTTGCGCGGTAAAACAGAGGAATTTAGAACGCGTATTGCAGCTGGTGAGACCTTAGATGAGTTGCTCGTAGAAGCTTTTGCAGTGGTTCGTGAAGGCTCTAAGCGTGTCATGAAAATGAGACACTTTGATGTGCAATTACTGGGTGGTATCTCCTTGCATCAGGGAAATATTTCTGAGATGCGCACGGGTGAGGGAAAAACGCTAACTGCAACTTTGTCAGTTTATTTAAATGCTTTAGCGGCTAAGGGTGTTCACGTTGTGACGGTGAATGACTATTTAGCAAACCGAGACGCTCAGTGGATGGGCAAGTTATATAACTTCTTGGGACTGAGTGTTGGAGTTAACTTGCCCACTATGTCACGCAAAGAGAAGCAAGAAGCTTACAACGCGGATATAACCTACGGAACCAATAACGAATTTGGTTTTGATTATTTGCGCGACAACATGGTGTACGAGCGCGCTGACCGAGTTCAGCGTCCTTTGAATTACGCCATCGTTGACGAAGTAGACTCGATTTTAATTGATGAAGCTAGAACGCCTTTAATTATCAGTGGCCAAGCAGAAGATCACACCCAGATGTATCTGGCCATTAATAAGGTAGTTCCCTACTTGATCAAGCAAGAGGGTGAGGAGGATCTGCGAACGGGGGAGGGCATCATTACGCCTGGGGATTTTACGGTTGATGAGAAGTCACATCAAGTATTCTTGACCGAACAAGGGCACGAGAACGCAGAGCGTTTACTCTCTGAGATGGGATTGTTGCCTGAGGGCGCATCCCTTTATGATCCAACCAATATTGGATTGATGCACCATATGTACGCAGCACTGCGTGCACATCACCTGTACTTTAAAGACCAACACTACGTGAACCAGGGTGGTGAAATTGTTATCGTAGATGAGTTCACTGGGCGATTAATGACAGGTAGACGTTGGAGTGATGGTTTGCATCAAGCGGTTGAAGCCAAAGAGGGCGTAAAGATTCAGGCTGAGAACCAAACATTGGCGTCAATTACGTTCCAAAATTATTTCCGTCTTTACCAAAAATTAGCTGGTATGACAGGAACTGCAGATACTGAGGCCTACGAGTTTCAAGAAATTTATGGCCTTGAGACGATTGTCATACCCCCAAATCGAATCAGTCGAAGAGAGGATCAGCTCGACCGCGTTTACAAAACGACCCAAGAAAAATACAAGGCGGCAATTGACGATATTCGTGAATGTCACGAGAGGGGCCAGCCTGTGTTGGTGGGCACTACATCCATTGAGAACTCCGAATTGATTGCCGCAATGCTTGAGCGCGCCAAATTGCCGCATCAGGTATTGAATGCAAAACAGCATGAGCGAGAGGCAGAAATTATTGCTCAGGCTGGTGCAGAAAAATCAATCACGATAGCAACCAATATGGCTGGACGGGGTACTGACATTGTTCTAGGCGGAAACATTGAGAAGATGATTTCTGCTGTAGAAACAAATGAAGCCTTAAGTGAGCATGAGAAACGAGAACAAATTCAAAAACTGAAGGCGCAGTGGTCAATTGATCATGAGCGGGTGAAATCCCTAGGTGGCCTTCGCATCATTGCCACAGAGCGACACGAATCAAGACGTATCGATAACCAATTGCGTGGGCGCTCTGGAAGACAGGGCGATCCCGGTTCTTCCCGTTTTTATTTGAGTTTGGACGATTCTTTGATGAGAATCTTTGCTGGTGACCGGGTCAAGGCAATCATGGAGCGTTTGAATATGCCGGAGGGCGAGGCAATTGAAGCCGGTATCGTTACTCGCAGCATCGAGAGTGCTCAAAGAAAGGTAGAGGCAAGAAATTTTGATATTCGCAAACAACTCCTCGAATACGATGATGTATCCAACGATCAAAGAAAGGTCATCTACCAACAGCGCAATGACATCTTGGATACCTCAGATTTATCAGCGCAGATTGATTCACTGCGGGAAGGAACGTTTAGTGATTTGGTGCGCCATTACGTGCCACTAGAGTCTGTAGAGGAGCAGTGGAATGTGAGTGGTTTGGAGGATGTGCTTCAAAAGGACTGGAGACTCTCACTTGAACTACAAAAACTAATTAATGCTGCAGACTCGATTGATTCTGAAGATGTGTTGGAGCTTGTGGTTAATCGTGCCAATGAAGTGTTCCAAGACAAGATTAAAGATGTGGGCACAGAGCAATTCACTCCTTTTATGCGAATGGTTCTTTTGCAGAGCATCGATACGCACTGGAGAGAGCATCTGTCGGCACTAGACTATTTGCGACAGGGTATTCATTTGCGAGGTTACGCACAAAAGCAGCCCAAGCAAGAATATAAACGTGAAGCATTTGAGTTGTTTGGGCAGCTCTTAGATCTAGTAAAAAATGAAGTTACACGCATTCTCATGACTGTTGAGATTCAGTCTGGTGAGCAGTTGGAGCAAGCGGCAAGTAAGATTGAAGAGCAGGCTGAGGATTTGAAAAACATTACCTATACCTCTCCTACAGAGACGGGTGAGGAAGAAGTAGTCTCCCAAGGATCAGAGCCCCAGGTCTTAAAAGGCGTGCCAGCGCCTGGGCGCAACGAGCCCTGCCCATGCGGAAGTGGAAAAAAATACAAGCACTGTCACGGACGCTTAAACTAGTGCGATGCTGGGCCGTTAATGCAACTGGGTTGATTCAGGGTTGAATTAGGGTTCAATTGAGAACGCTGATTGGGTTAGGCAGTGGCGTAACTTACACGTTATGCTGTTTAGCGAGCTAAAACTTTAGTCACTGTGCGTGTCGCCGTTTTGCTGATTTAACTGGGCGCGCGGAGATTCTCTACTCTCAGGAGGAGGTTGAATAGCGCGCGCCGAAGGTGCCCATGTGATCTGCCACTTAGGCGTTGCTGTTGTTCGATAAGTGAACAAAGAGTAGGCCTTACAAAGAACAATCCAAAAGAGTGTCAGTGATAAGCTCTAGTTGGATATCCGCTAGAAAAGCTAATTTTCTTGAATGAGCCAAGAGATCTCAAAACAATATGCGTGAAAAATATACATTGAAGATCTTTTTATTTGTTAATTTTAAGACGTGAATAAATATTCTTATTGTCTGTTGGCGAACGTATAAATAAAAAAAGCGAAACTAAAATAATGTCTTGAAAAGATGTATTTAAGAGATATCTTTTGCTAAAGAAAGTTAATGCTTACTAGCACTTTAGAGTTTATTATGAACCAATGGACTCCCCTATTAAAAACCACTTCACAGTTCTTATAAAAAAACAGAACATCTTAAAAAATGAATTTCCAAGCGATTCATTTTTGATTAGTTATGACTTAATACTCTTTGTGTGCGAGCAAAATACTTTGGGGTTAGAGGTAAATGTTAAAAATTTATTCCTCTCAGCCAGTCACAGTTACTCAGCAGTAAGGCATCATTACTTGAGTTTGATTGAGAGCGGCTACATCAGAGCAGAATTTAAACCAAATAATAAAAAAACCAAATTGTTATTTGCAACCGACAAGAGCTATGCATTAGTTGAAAAAATTCTCGCATGCTAGATTGAGCACTGAAAAAAGATAAAGTAATATTTTTAGATTTACTTAAAATCTGAATTTAACAAATGATTAAGCTTAAGTAGCACACTGCCCCAGTCGCCAATGCTGGATTGTCGAAGCAGCCTTAAACTTGGGTACCAAGGACTGTCCTCCCGCTGCATTAGCCAGCGCCAGTCTGGGCTAAAGGGGAGGAGCAAATAGGTCGGTATATTAAATGAAGCGCTCAGGTGCGCCACACTTGTATCTACACAGATAACAAGATCTAGTTGCGAACACAATGCAGCAGTGTCAGTTAGGTCATATAAGTCGGCGCTCAAATTAATGATGTTGGTATGTTCGCCAAGAAGCATTGAATCGTCATCACTAATTTCTTTTTGAAGTACAAAGTAAAGAAACTTTGAGGGAAGGTGCTGTAGGAGCGATGCTAGATTTAGACTCCGGTTGTGGTCATTGGTGTGATTGGGATTGCCTCGCCAAACAATACCGATCTTCTTGGTAGGATTAAAGGGTGTATTGACATATGATTGAATAGCTGAAGTAATCGGGTACGAGCACTGATTGACAACATTCCTCCATCGTTCAAGAACAGTTGCGTCGAGCTTAAACTGCGCGGGCACAGGAATAGTTTCAAGCTGAGTTTGAAAAGCTCTAGGCAAGCTGAGAAGTGGAAGGTAGTAATCAAAATCAGGAAGTACTTCACCGCGTATGCATAACGAAGTTACGCCCTCCAAGTTCTCAAACAACCGCTTAAGTGCGGGTTGGACCTCAAAAATAACTTGGGCCCCAAGTCTGCTTAGCAATAAGAGGTAGCGACTAAACTGTATTGCATCACCAAGACCTTGTTCGGAGTAGATCAGTATTCGCTTTGCGGCGATGTTGAGGTCTTGACTCCATCTTGGCTCTTTAAACTCTCTTGCGCCGACGCTATCCCTTAGTTCTGAGTGTTTGAAACGCAGTTCATAACCCTCCCAGCCCGGTGTCCACCTGCCCAGCGTGAGATCGACTATCGAGAGGTTCCACCTTGCTTCTAAAAGCGCAGGGTCAAGGCCCAAAGCGAGCGAGTAGTCTGCGGCGGCTTCACCAAGTTGATTCAGATCTTTTCTTACCAAACCCCGGTTGGCATATGCCGGTGCAAAACGGGGGTTCAACTTAACTGCGCAATCGTATCCCGCTAAAGCTTTTGCAAAATCTTGGGTTGTTCTATACACATTAGCACGGTTATAGTGAATCACGGCTTGATTGGGTTCAATCAAAAGTGCTTGATCATAAGCCGCCAGGGCTTTTTGATACATTTTGAGGGCGTACCAAGACAAACCAAGGTTTGTATAGGCTTCCCAGAAATTTGGATTTAAGGTCGTTGCAACTTCGTAGCAAAAAATTGCTTGCTCAAAAGCCGTTAAGGCTTTACAAATATTTCCTCGGTTGTACCAAGCACTTGCAAAGGAGGGGTCAATGCAAATGGCCAGTTCATAGCATTGGATCGCTAAATCCTTGTGACCCATAGCCTCCAAGGCAATGCCTTTGTTAGAGTGGGCGGGGGCAAAGGAGTTGTTTAAAAAAATTGCCAAATCATAGTTTTTGATGGCTGTGGCGAACTCATTTTGACTTTGAAATACCAGAGCTCTGTCGTAATACAAGGAAGCATTGTCTGGAGCAATGTCTAAAGCTTTATTTAAAAAATCGATAGCTCCACTTAAATTTTTATTTTGAAATGCAATAAGCCCCAGAGCGTGTAAAGATTGCAAGTGACGGGGTTCTTGTTGCAGCAGTTGCTCATAAAGGTAGGAGGCTTTTTGGGTGTTGCCATTTCTATGAAGTTCCCCGGCGCGGGTTCCCAGTGTTTCAATTGATATTTCTTCGCCGTCAAGTAAAAAACCACCCCCGGCTATAAGGGTAAGTGAATGTAGCTCTGGTTGTTGGGCGGTCATATTTAGATTCTAAGGGAGTGAAAGTGCTGGCCAGATAGACCCCTTAGGTTTTTTGAATGAGTCTCAACAATGTTCATCGGTACTTTTAAATCACTGCTAACGCTTATTGGTACAAGTAATTAGAGTGGTGATCAATGTCATTTAAAATACGCAGTAGTGAATTGGGTTTAACGCTTTGATTCGCAAAGTACGGAAATTAAACCCTCAAGGGCAAATGCCTGTGGATTTTTAAAACCAAAATGCAGGCTTAGGCCAATAGGCCAGGTCCTTACGTTAACTTTGAATACATAAATGATATGCCAGTAAGATTGCAACCACCAAATCCAGTTGATATTTTTCCAGTACCAGGTATTCAAATTGGTATCGCTCAGGCGGGCGTAAAGCGAGCGGACAAGGATGATTTAACTATTTTTTTATTAGACAGCGGTACTCATGTTGGCGGGGTATTTACAAAAAATAGATTCAAAGCCGCGCCCGTACAAATTTGTGAATCAATTTTAAATTCGCCCGCCCGCCCCGATGTTCGCGCACTGGTCATCAACACGGGGAATGCAAACGCTGGAACTGGGGAGAGTGGACTGGAGAATGCAAGGCTGATTTGTGCTGAGCTTGGAAAACTTCTTAATCTCAGTCCAGATCAGATTTTGCCGTTTTCAACCGGGGTCATCATGGAACCCTTGCCGTTTGAGAAAATAATTAAAGCATTACCAAACGCCGTTAAAGCGGCTGCAAAAGACGTTTGGGCAAGAGCGGCGCATAGCATTATGACGACTGACACCGTTGCTAAGGCGTTTAGCAACAAAGTAAATTTGAACGGGGCAAGCGTCACTATCACAGGCATTGCCAAGGGTGCAGGCATGATCCATCCAAACATGGCAACTATGCTTGGATATTTGGCAACGGACGCTTGTATCGCTCCTGAACTAATGAAGCCCTTAGCGCTTGAGTTGGCTAACTCTTCGTTCAACAGAATCACCGTGGACGGAGACACCTCAACTAATGACTCCTTTGTGGTGATGGCTACAAATAAAGCCGCACATCCCGTTATTACGAGTTGGGAGTCAGAGCCGGGGCAAACGCTACTGAAGGCGCTGCGCCTAGTTAGCGTTCAATTGGCGCAGGCTATTGTGAGGGATGCGGAGGGAGCAACCAAGTTTATTACTTTGAAGATAAAGGGTGGAAAAACACTTGAGGAGTGCAAGAAAGTGGCGCTCGCAATCGCCCATTCGCCCCTAGTTAAAACGGCCTTCTTTGCGAGTGATCCCAATTTAGGTCGAATCTTGGCTGCTGTAGGCTATGCCGGTATTGAAGACTTAGATCAGTCGCAAATTGAGCTTTATTTAGACGATGTACATGTTGCGACTCGTGGCTCAAGGCATCCTCACTATAAGGAGGATGACGGTCAACGCATCATGAAGCAAGAAGAGATTTCTGTAACAGTTGATCTGGGACGAGGCAGTGCTTTTGACACCTTTTGGACTTGTGATTTGAGCCACGAATATGTAAGCATAAACGCCGACTACAGAAGTTAATTTACCCTCCCTAAAGAACTTATTGGCGGGATTTTTTAGATTGATTTAATTATTTATTTTTTATTAGGATTCTTTGATGAGTGAAGCTTTTGATCGATTGATTCAGCGCGCAGAACAATTAATAACGCGAATAGAGGCGGTTTTGCCTGGTCCTTTGAACGCGCCTAATTGGGATGCAAGTATTGCTTTTCGTTACCGCAGGCGCTCCAATGGCCACGGCGTTTTAGAGCCTGTAAAGCATGTGGCTCCGCTAAAGCTGGCTGAACTGAAAGAAATTGACGGCCAGAGGGAAAAAATCGTCCGCAATACTGAACAATTTATTCGTGGGTTGCCTGCAAACAATGTATTGCTAACGGGATCAAGAGGGACAGGTAAATCCTCTTTGGTCAAAGCATGCTTGAATGAATTTGCACCCAAGGGACTTAGACTGATTGAAATAGATAAGGCCGACGTTGTTGATCTGCCGGATATTGTTGAATTGGTTGGGGAGCGCAAAGAATACTTTATTATTTTTTGTGATGACCTGAGCTTTGAGGACGGCGAAGCGGGGTACAAGGCCTTAAAGTCAATTTTGGACGGCTCAGTATCTGCGGCCTCTCAGAATGTTTTGATTTACGCTACAAGTAACAGACGTCATCTCTTGCCCGAGTACATGAAAGATAACTTGAGCTATTCGCACACGGATGACGGTGAGGTTCACCCCGGTGAGGTTATTGAGGAGAAGATTTCATTGTCTGAACGGTTTGGTTTATGGGTTAGTTTTTACCCATTTAGTCAGGAGGAGTATTTGACAATCGTTGCGCAGTGGCTAAGCTCACTCGGACTTAAGGGGGATGCGCTCTTTGAGAGTGCTAAACCCGAGGCCCTGGTTTGGGCGCTTGAGCGAGGCTCTAGGAGCGGAAGAGTTGCTTATCAATTTGCAAGGGATTTTGTGGGCCGACATGAGCAGTGATAAAGCGATCGTTGCCGATCCAAGTGTTCAACGCGAGGATTTGCAAAGTGCAGGGTTAGGCGCCAAAGAGGGGCGCCAGGCGCGAGAGGCGCGAGAGGCGCGAGAATTGGTCCATGTGGCTGTTGGCGTTTTGTTACGAAGTGACGGTGCATTTTTGCTGACCTCAAGACCAAGCGGAAAGCCTTACGCGGGTTACTGGGAGTTTCCAGGGGGGAAGTTTGAGCCCGGGGAAGTCGGTAGGCAAGCTCTAGCTAGAGAATTAAAAGAAGAGTTGAACATTGATATTGATGTGCCAAGTACCCAAGAATGGCGAGTTCAGCGAGTTGATTATCCTCATGCTTTGGTTGAACTGCATTTTTTTAAAGTGTTCACATTTACCGGAGTGATTGAGCCCCTAGAGGGTCAAATGCTTGCTTGGTCCGACTTGCCCGTACAAGTTACGCCCGTTTTGCCAGGCACAGTCCCTGTACTCGAGTGGTTGGCTTTGGAGCGGGGCTTCAAAGGTCAAACTTACCGTCAAAGCAGTTCAATAGCTTGATAGGAGTTGATTCGCTGGCCGTGCTTTTCTTACTGTAACGCAGACCCGACTTCAAAATCTGGATCATCCATGGGGGACTCATCTGGGAGTCGATGCTCTTCGCTAGCCCAGGCGCCAAAGTCTGCGTTTTTGCAGCGATCTGAACAAAATGGGCGATAAGGGTTTGAAGAGGCGTAGATGCTCACCCCACTACAGGCAGGACATTTGACCTCACGCGGTTTAATAGGTGATGGTGTATCAGGAGCAGAGTTCGATTTCGAAGCTGGCATCTTCAGTGCTATTGGTGAGGCGACAATCAAAGTCTTGCTTCATCAGCCGAATCCAAACCATCATCCGATTGCCCGAAATCTCTGGTACCAGGCCTAGCTCGGGGTTGATAAACACCCGCATTAGTTGGAACTTCCCCTGGGGGAGGGACTGTTGGAGTTGACCGTTTGTGGCGGCGACTTTTTGACGAATTCCGCCGTCTCTGAGCAATTTAAGTAATAAATGAATGCACTTCCCCAGCGGCTTGATGGAAGCGGTCCAGCGCTCTATGTCTGCTCTTCTTGACTCTGCTGGGTGGTTTTGCCAGGCGTAGTAGGCCGGAAGATCGAAATTACAAGTTCCACCGGGTATAGCTAATCGGTTGCGTAAACTACTTAACCATTCACTATCGCTTACACATTGTCCAATTCGGTTGCCTAAAGTGTTGAGTCCTGTAAAAGCATGATCTATTTCAGCCAAAATTTCATCAAGTGCCTCCTCCGATACAGAGGGGTTACCTTTAAAAGCAAGGAACTGCTGCTTGTACCTATCCAAGTCTTTTAAGATGTCTGACTTTAAGTCTGAGCGTCCGCCCGCATCCACAATCTCAAAAAGCGTAGTGAATGCAAAGTGGTGATCTATAGGATCATTGCGCTCAATTAATATCGCAAATCTTGAGAACAAATGCTCAAGGCGCAAAAAGGTGCGGACTCTTTCATTAAAAGGGTGCTCGTAGAGTATCACTTAGAAAACTTCGGCATGAGAGTGTTGGATAAACCGAATGATACCGCGTTGGAGGCAAAAAATATGCCTCTGGGGAGTCATATTTTGAAATCTAGCGCTAATACAGCCGATTCCAGCGCTTCGAGTGAAATTGAATCATTGAAAATAATCCAATTGGCTAATGCGTTACGTGTATCGCGAGGGGCTTGTGAGGCAATGATCTTGAGCACGCTCTCTTGGTCTAAACCGTTTCGTTCCATGACTCTTTGCACTTGGGTTTGGGGCAAGCAATCGACAACTAAAATACCGTCTAGGCGCGCTTGCCAACGCCCATGTGATTCAGCAAGTAAAGGAATATCGATTAGCGCGGTACCGTATCCTGTTTGAGTGGCGATATTCAATTGGTGCTCTATTTCTTGAAGCACTTTGGGGTGGATGATGGACTCAAGTCTTTTTTTTGCAGCAGGATTATTGAATACCAACTCTCGCATTTTGACTCGGTCCATGGACTGATCGGTCGCGATGAATTCAGGCCCAAATTGAGTTCTTATCTCCTTCATTGCCTGGCCGTTTGGTGCGGTCAGGCTTTTTGAGATGGCGTCAGAATCGATGAGCGCAAATCCTCTGTGGATATGAAGAATTTTTCCAACTGTGCTTTTACCAGAACCGATTCCACCGGTTAAACCAATTTTGCGAATAGTGGACGTGGACGGCATAAAGGATCAGATTGAATTGCAGACGATTCGGGTTTTAGTTTGCGCCAGGACATCTTAGGGGATAACCTACTGTTCTCTATGTCTAATCAATTTTGTAGGTTCAAAAATCTATTCGAGTGCGACTTTGTGGGGGTTCTTGCTCACGCTTTGCGGTTTAATAATCCCTCTGCCAACTCTGCCAAACCGCTTTTAAAAACTGAATCATCTAGGTGATCGAGTGCTTTGAGCGCGCGCCTTGCTTCAACCATTGCTGCTTCTCGAGTTTCAAGCATTGCTCCTGTTTCGTGAACAATGGAGACAATATCAGAGAGCTGATCTACTCGGCCAAGCCTAATGGCGTTTTCGATAAGCTCCTTTTGCGCTGGACTTCCTTTTTGCATGGCGATGATTAAAGGGAGTGTTGTTTTGCCCTCTCTTAAGTCATCTCCTAAATTCTTACCAAGCTCAGTAGTGTCGCCGTCGTAATCCAGCACATCATCAATAACTTGGAAAGCTGTACCAAGGGCTTGTCCATAATCAGCACAAGCACGCTCGACAATCTCTGACGAGCCAGTCATCACAGCAGGTATTCTGCAACTAGCTTCAAATAATTTCGCAGTTTTAGAGCGAATTACTCGCAAATATCCGGCCGCATCTATGGATGGGTCGTGCATATTCATGAGTTGTAAAACTTCTCCCTCAGCGATGACGTTGGTCGCCTCTGCCAAGACTGCGAGAACTCTCATTTCTTTGCACTCCACCATCATTTGAAAAGCTCTGGAGTAAAGGAAATCCCCAACCAGTACGCTGGCTGGGTTACCAAATGATGCATTCGCAGTTGCGCGCCCTCTCCTGAGCGTTGATTCATCAACGACATCGTCGTGAAGGAGCGTTGCGGTGTGAATGAATTCAACAACCGCTGCAAGTTGGATTCTGTGGTTGTCCGTATAGCCAAGGGCACCAGACATTAACAGCAACAGGGCGGGTCTGAGTCGCTTGCCCCCAGCGGAAATGATGTATTGGCAAATTTGCCCAACAAGTGGCACACTGGTATCGAGGCGATTTTTGGTAAGCTCATCCACAAGTGACATATCAGTCTGAATGAGGGATAGGGCTTGCGTTGTTGGGGGACGAGGTGCGGGGGTCAAAACGAGTTAAATTGAATAGTTATCCAAAGATTATAGGATCCTGAAAAATCAACCCTGATCCACTCCAAATTTCCCCCTCTTTAAGGGTAGAAATTACGGATACTCGTTCGAAAAGTGATGAATCTGGGGTGAGGCGTTGTAATTAAGACGCTATAGGGACCCAGGCGAGTGTTCAAAAGGGTGGGATTTCAGCGAATCTGCACCAAATATACGAAAAATGCTATAATTTAAGGCTCTGCGGAAAATCCTTTCCCAGAGCTTCAAAGAATTTTCTAGAGGTTAGTATGTACGCAGTCATAAAAACTGGTGGCAAGCAGTATCGCGTGTCAACCGGCGAAAAAATTAAAGTAGAACAGATCGCTGCGGACGTAG
>CAITYM010000047.1 GCA_903896615.1 uncultured Burkholderiales bacterium | reverse complement strand
CTACTTACTCAGGGAAAAAAGCTGGATTTATCAGATTGCTTCCGTATTGAACTGGAATTGACTAAACACTGGCTAACCAAGGGCGAGTTTGCTGAGGGCGTTAGAGCTGCGCTGATTGATAAGGATAAAAATCCGAAATGGAAATTTTCCATAAAGCAAGTGAATATAGATCTCTTAAAAGGGCTATTCCCACCACTGTTTGAAATGTGAACTTCCTGGGTCAATGCAAACAACAGGCATTCAATTACGATACCGCATTTTGATTATCAAGAAGTTTGATAAAACTATTCTTATAATTTACGATATAAGTTCAGACTTATTATTTGCTAAGGAATAAGGACGCAAAACATAGTTAGAGTCCCTATCCAAGAGCCTGGCCTGGAGTTGACCGTTGGGATAATCATAAAAAGTAGTACTGTATTCTCCCCCGCTATTCGTCAATTTATTAATCAATTGCACCGTGCGGCAAATCAATTAAGTAAATCTAATATATGAGAGAACGACCTCAGCCAATTACTTTGACTAAATGATTTATACAGTGCAAAAGCACTAGCGCTAGAATTTATATTTCAAGGTAACTCTATACTCTCTGGGTTCTCCAGGATGAACGGTAATACCGTTCAAATTGAGAGTTGCAGGATTGTATGCAGTTGTTTGATAGTCCTGGTTATAGGCGATATCATAATAATGACGATTAAATAGATTTAAGATATCTAGTGCAACGTCGGTATCTTTGTCTAGTGCTCTTTGTACTTTTAAGTTGGTAACCAAAGCATCTGGAGCCATTTGACTTCCATCCTGAGTTAGTGGGTAAGAACCAATGTACCGAGTTTGCAGGCTTCCCGACCATGGTCCAATGTTGCGAGCAGTAACACTCAGTAGACCAACTTTATTGACTGCATTTGGAATCATATCTCCCAGCTGACCATTGTCATTCATTGTTTCATATCTAGCTCGAGTCCAAGCCAGGTTTGCATCTATAAGTAGCCAGCTTCTCGGGTTGTAATGATTATTCCATTCCACACCTACTCTTTTGCTTGCGCCGTTTGGGGTGGTACTGCCGATACCAGAATCTGCGCTATAGATGATCTCAGAATTGCTTTGTAGAGTCCAAAGGGCTAAAGAGCTTTGTAAGTTTTCTATCGCTTCTGTTCTTAGTCCAACCTCTTGTCCAAAACTACCAACTAAAGGAGGTACTGAATTTGATGCAGTGCCCGTAGTTGGATCTACTTTATTGATTACACCTCGTGCATCGTTGCTGTGCAGTCCCCGACCAGCGTTAAAGAAGTATTCTGTTCGGTCCCACGGACCTAGAATAAGAGAAAACTTCGGAGACACTTTGGCACCATTTGCACTACCCGAATTGGTTGCCAAAGATAATGAATTCATATCCATATAAACATCATCGGCCCTAACGCCAATTAACGTCCTTAGTGATGAAGACCAAATTGTGCTCTCCTGAGCGTATAGACTGGTCATGGTCTCAGAGACCAAATCATTACTTACTGTGGCAAACGTTACTCGCGCTTGAGTGTTGAGTAAACCAACATGAATATTGTCGTGCCGAAGCTGTAAGCCTACTTCAGTAGTGGACTCCCTTCCAGCGAGTGTATGATCCCAGCCCTTAACAAAACTACCTCCCACAATATTTCTATCTTCAAATTGCTCGAATTGATCCCCAGTGGCAGGCCTTAATTCAAAGAAGGTGAAATCTGACCAAAGATTGAGCCTATAGTGCTGGAAATAACTATTGATTTTCGTATATCCAGAGGAGTCATGCTCGTGCCACTCGCCAGAGACTATTGCTCGTCCTGACTCACCCCCGTCGGTCGGAGAGAGACTGCAATACAAGCACAATTGTCCAGATTGAATGAGGTCTAGTGGTACTTGATCAGTTGAGCGCCAACTAGAAGTGTAGTAATTTCCAGTTAAGGACCAACCGTTTGCTACGTTGCCATCAGATAATTTAACCAATCCATTTATTTTATGAAGTCCTTCTGGAATGACCCAAGGACCGTTCTCATCTAACAGTTCTAAAGCGCCTAATAAATTAAGGCTTGAATTCGGATTAATTGATCCATCGGAGAGATTCGCATATAACTTTTGCGAACCAGCCATAAGTAATCTTCTGTAATCAAACGAACCTAGAGTTAAATCAAAAATATTTCGATCTAAACTTGATTTCATATGAATGTCGGCAACCCCTGCGGAGGAAAAATCTCCGTAACTAGAGAAATAAGGTCCCTTTTTATAGTCAATCCTATCAATCAATTCGGGTATGAGGTAATTTAAATCAGCATAACCTTGACCATGAGCATTGGTTGGCATATTCACAGGTACGCCCTCTATGCTAGCGGCAAAGTCGGTTCCATGATCTAGGTTATATCCACGAAGGAAATATTGATTTGCTTTACCGTCTCCGGAGTGTTGGGTGACGACCATTCCAGGAACATCCTCAAGAACCTG
>CAITYM010000046.1 GCA_903896615.1 uncultured Burkholderiales bacterium | reverse complement strand
TGTTTATGCCAGACGTGGGAACCGCAAGATGCGACTTTCCTGGCGGAGACGCCCAGACTTTATTTCAATCCATTAAAAAAATACTTAGTTTCCCATCCGATACCAAGCTCTACATGTGTCATGACTACCCACCGGGTGAGAGGTTGGTGAGGTATCAAACAACGGTTAAAGAACAAAACGATTCCAATATACACGTACATCAAGGTGTAAATGAGGAGGAGTTTATTCAAATGAGAACTAAGCGAGATCAAACTCTTGAAATGCCAGTTTTGATATTGCCAGCTATTCAGGTGAACATCCGAGCCGGGCAGATGCCGCCATGTGAAGATAACGGCATATCTTATTTAAAAATCCCAATTAATTTAGTGTAGAAAGATGAGTAATATAAATCTTAAGAAAATGCTGTCTTCAGCTGAGAAAGCTTGTGCACTAATGAAGGTTCTCTCAAATCGTGACAGGATGATGATTCTGTGTGAGATAAGCCAGCATGAGCGTTGTGTAAGTGAGCTCGAGGAGAAGCTCGAGATATATCAACCAACACTATCTCAGCAATTGACCGTTTTAAGAAAAGAAAAGTTGGTTAAAACAAGACGCGAGGGAAAGCAAATTTATTACTCCTTAGAAAGCTCTCAAGCTTTAGCCGTAATAGAAGTTCTTTATCAGCAGTTTTGCAAACATTAAAAGAAAGGATATGAAAGTGTCTAAAGATTACAAACAAATCACAAAAGATATCTCCAGTTCACTCGCTAAATTAAGAGCTGAGGCTCCCGAATTGATGAAAGGATTTTCGGACTTATCACAAGCTGCAACCAAAGACGGGGTGCTTGATAAAAAGACAAAAGAATTAATTGCGCTCGCATTGGGTGTGGCTTCAAGGTGTGATGGATGCTTGGGTTTTCATACACAGACCTTAGTAAAGCTAGGAGCAACTAAACAAGAGGTAATTGAAACCTTAGGAATGGCTGTGTATATGGGCGGTGGCCCGTCCCTAATGTACGCAGCTGACGCAATCAGTGCTTTTGAACAAGCTGAAAATAAATAACCTTAATGTCAGGCTATTCATTATTTGAATAATTATTGCCACTGTAATAACTGATTTCTATTTTGAATATTACTTCGAAACTCTTAAACTGGATAAAACATGAGTGACTTATTTAAAGAAAAAGCCAAAGAATGGGATACGAATGATAGATCTCAGCAACTCTCCTCAGGAATTGGGAGTGCAATTCTTGAAAATATTCATCTAACTCAATCCATGGAGGTTCTAGATTTTGGAGCCGGTACTGGATTGATTACATCTCAAATTGCACCTTTCGTGAAAAGAGTTACTGCGGTTGATATTTCAGAATCTATGCTTGAAAAATTAAGAGCTAAAACCGAATTGCAAGAAAAAGTGCATGTGCTTTGTCACGACATAACAGTAAGTAGATTAAATCAAGAGTTTGATCTAATTATGAGTGCAATGGCCATGCATCATGTGAAAGATACGGAAAATATGCTTAATCAATTTTCAAAACATTTAAAACAAGGTGGGCAAATTGCACTGGCAGATTTGGACTCTGAGGACGGAACATTTCACAAAGCAGGGACTGAGGGTGTTTTTCACAACGGATTTGATAGAACATATTTTTCAGAATTATTGAATAGGCATGGTTTTATCGATATTAAATTTTCAACAGAACTCACAGTTAAAGCTGATACAGGCTTGTACCCTGTATTTCTTGTTGTAGCTAGAAAAGTAGCTGTCACCCATTAATGTCAATATGTCGCCTGATGAATCTGTTAGTTGTTAGGAATTTGATTTAAATCATAACTGATTCC
>CAITYM010000045.1 GCA_903896615.1 uncultured Burkholderiales bacterium | reverse complement strand
TCAATAGCTGAAAGAGTGTCAAGTCGAGTGAGTGCAGAGCAATCATTGTTGATGGGAGTGTTTTAAGTACAAAAGAGGATTCAGTAGTCTATCGTGTGAAACTTAAGATTTGGAAGATTCGGTTAAATGACTTTTTAATATGGATCAATGAACTGGTAATTTTAGAAAGTAGCATGGATATTTTGCCCATAATCGGCTGACCTCTAACTCAGGAGCCCTACTCAGTTCATAAGCTTAAAGTCCCCGTAATTTTTGTTAAGTAAGGTTCACTCTCCTTTTGTATATCTCGTTATGACTGCATTAAGGTTCAGTACTAGAGAGCCTACATCTCTTCGTTTCACCAGTCGCTTGATTTTTAGCAACTTCTAGTGCTGCACACTCATGAATAAACTAAGCTATGAATTTCCCTAAAGCCTGGGCTACCGATTACGTCTTTTATTTGGTGTTTAATCACCCAGCTGTAATGAAGTTACAGCTAAAGAAAACTACAATATTGGTTCTCCATTGATTTTTGGGAACTTTTTTAACCATGTACACATTCCAGTACGAACAAGTCACCTCTTTGCCTCAAGCAACGTCCCTCATCTCTGAGGGTGGGCAGGCACTGGCGGGGGGGCAAACTATGCTTGCTGCTATGAAGCAACGACTCATGGCCCCACAGAGGTTAGTTGACCTCAGCCGTGTGAAGGACCTTGTTGGGATAGAGGTCTACGGTGAGAGCGTACTAATCAAAGCAATGACTACTCATCAAACAGTTGAGCACAGTGCTTTAGTCCAAGAAAAGATTCCCTCACTAGCTTTGCTTGCGGGTGGTATTGGAGATCGCCAAGTCCGCTCGCTGGGCACGATCGGTGGTTCTGTAGCAAATAACGACCCCGCAGCTTGTTACCCCGCCGCCCTTTTGGCCCTAGGAGCTACAGTCATCACCACGAAGCGTGAAATAGCTGCAGATGATTTTTTTCTGGGTATGTACGCAACAGCCCTTGAGGAGGGGGAGTTAATTACAGCCGTTCGGTTCCCCGTTCCAAACTTGTCGGGCTACGCCAAATTCAAACAACCTGCCTCGCGCTTTGCTTTGGTAGGGGTTTATGTCGCTCAAACAACGTCAGGGGTTAAAGTAGCAGTTACAGGCGCAGGTAACGGCGTTTTTAGGCACTCCGAATTGGAGCGAGTACTGACTCAAAGCTATAAGCCCGAATCGGTGGATAGTGTACAAATTGATCCCTCCCAGCTCAATAGCGATATCCATGCAAGTGCGCTTTACCGAGCTAACCTTATCTCCGTTCAGACCAAAGAGGCGGTACGCCAGTCTTTGTTAAAGGACTAAGCCCTAAGCCCTAAGCCCCAAGCCCCAAGCTCAAGTTCTTAAGAGCGCAGCGTGTGCGGAACATGCTCGCCAATAGAGGACAAAATTAGGTTTGTTGAGAACGGGGCCACCTGATTAAGTCTGATTTCCCCTGAAATACGCTCTGCGTTGAGTCCGTGAAGGATGGACTTCACACCCTTCACCTTCTTCGAATATTAGTTTGTTCAACTGTAATAGCTAAATTATCAAAAGTGAACTTAACTAATTTTCAGTGAATCTCAATGAATCTCAATAAAGCCAAGAGGTTTCGGAAAGGGCTAGGGTAGTTTTTGAGAAATCATTTTCTCGATGATGAGTGAAATGTCTTCCAGTGTTGTCCCGATTTGTCTCGGGTCTAACGTTTCCTCAGGAATTCGGATAGCGAAAGCATCCTCCGCAGCAAAGACAAACTCCATCAATGACAATGAGTCTAAACCCAAATCAACCAACGTTGTAAGTGGGGTAATGGTTTGTACAGAGACTTCAAACTTATTTTTCAGGATCTCAAGTAGGGCTGTGAAAATTTCAGAAGACTTCATTAGTAAGATAAAAGAATGTAGAGGTACGTTAAATTATTGGCACTAGCACTGCGACTCGCTCCTGAGGTGTTATCAGTAAAACTGCTGCCCCCTAAGAAGGATTGGTAATAGGTCTGTTGTAAGACGATGTGTATATAAGGAATTGGATCGTAGTACATCTCAAACCCGGAGCCGGAAGTGTTGGGTGAGCCGTTTGAGGAGCAATACGCCAGCATAGAAGTGTACTGATTGCAGGCGCCGGTTAGGATGTTCGGATTTGTCAAATCAGCACTGTAGCCCCAGTAACTATTGTCAACTGATCCTTTTGAGGCAAATTCAAAAATACTCACACCGTATCTACGGGCGTAATCGTACGTAAGCTTGGA
This sequence comes from uncultured Burkholderiales bacterium, assembly GCA_903896615.1. Classification (GTDB taxonomy): domain Bacteria; phylum Pseudomonadota; class Gammaproteobacteria; order Burkholderiales; family Burkholderiaceae_C; genus Limnohabitans. The sequence goes on along the minus strand of CAITYM010000045.1, from coordinate 2,168 downwards.
TTTCAAGGTTACTAAATTACTAGTTGGGTTGTCATGACTTTTACCCACTGATAATTGACCCCAGTTAACCTCCTCTTTTATAAGTGTTGTTTGGGCTGAGAAGGAGTGGGTACTTGTGATGTGTTGAAACTGAGAATCTAGGCCGTAGTCTAAGTATTTGCCAGATGCGGAGCCAGTAACGAGCGGATCTCTAGCAAGGCGCGAGTTCATGCCAAAGGTGCCGATCATGTAAGAGTTTTCACCTTTTGTTTTATTCCAAGCAAGGCGCCAGTAAGGATTCTCACCCGACTTGAGGGTATTTTGTGGTCCTGCCATCGCAAGCGTAGCCCACCCTGGTTGGGAGCGGTGGTAATCTGCAATCTCCAGATACACCGCATCATCAATCATGGTGTAAGCGCTCAGACCAATCGTCTGTGATGCCAAGCCCCCGTCCATTAAAGTCGTCGGCCCAAATTGACCTATGCCCCAAGCATTTTGAAGACTGGAGGTCCTGTAGGGGAAAGCGTTGGCAGGTGTGGTGGACCAAAGGTCTTGAACACTAGGTGAGTTGTTAACGTCAAGTCCCCAGACTACATCGTGTTTACCCAGTTTGAGTTCCCGAGCCATTCTGACTTCGCTAGAGTCAAGGAAAGTATCTTGACCAACTTTCGTACCTGTTTGAACTCCGCCACTGGCGTAAATCGGGCTTGTATTTGCAAAACTTGAGGTCCATTTTAAATAGCCGCCTATGTTCTCCCAGTATTTACCAGCGGCGTACAGATTAGCCTCCTCTAAGATGGGTTGATTATTCTTGGCTAGGTAGACACTTGGATCAGCACTGGAGGATGTATCTTTGATTTTGGTGACCGATCCAGTTGCAGTAATTGACAAGGGAAGAACATTCTTACCCTTTGTGTACCCCAGTAATTTGAATTTACGTCCCTCAGGAGTTAACTCACCCACGTTCAAATGACAAGCCGAGCAAGGTTGCTCGGTTTGCCTGGAAAAGGTGGGCAAAGCGTTAGCATGATTGATAAAGCAAAGCGCTAATATGCCAGGTAGCGCTGACCTTCGCAAGCGCTGCATCAGGTGCGTCAATAAAGGAGTCATTTTTATATTGGAGAGCAAAAAAAGAAAATCCAAGACTTACAAATTTGCGATTGATTTTTTCAACCAGGGTTTAAAGTCAATGCCTTAACTCGAAAAAAGATTGTCCGTAGTATTATCCTCTATTCAAAAAAAATAGCCGAATATATGCAATTTCAATTGGGGCAGCTACTACAAGATGTAAAGATGGCTACAACAGCCATCGCACGAGATATTCGTTCTGGTCAAATCAAGATGTTGGTCATCTCAACGAGTCTGGGTGTGGCTGCGCTGTCATCAGTTGGATTCTTATCTAATAGACTTGAGTCAGGGTTGGAGCGGGACGCACGTCAAATGCTGGGTGGTGACGCGGTGGTCACCAGTAGCTCTCCAACACCTGAGGAGATTGTTTTAAAAGCAAGGTCTTTGAACCTGCAAGCCTCCCAGACCCTCAGCTTTCCAACTATGGCCAGGGTCGGTTTTACAGAGGACCCCATTGAAAACGCAAAGATCAACCCTAAACCAAACACCCAGAATAACACCACCACCAACCCCACCAAAACCCAAATCGACGCTCAACTCAGCGCAACTCCAGTTAAAAACCCTAGGACCCGTGAAACACGTCTTGTCGCTTTAAAAGCAGTTGACTCCGCCTACCCACTAAGGGGAGAGTTAAAGGTGCTTGCACCGAATGCATTAGTGAATACACCCTCGCAGGTCATAAAAGGAATTCCAGTAAAAGGCGAAGTCTGGGTAGAGGCGGGATTGCTTGAGGCATTAGGGATTGCACAAGGAGAACCCATAGCGATAGGGCAAGCTCAATTCAAAGTGGCCCAGGTCTTAACATTTGAGCCCGACAAAGGGGTTGGATTTATGAGTTTTGCACCACGGGTTTTAATGAACCGCTCAGACCTAGAGAGTACTCAACTTGTTCAGCCTACGAGTCGAATTAACTGGAGATTTGCGGTTGCTGGGGAGGACTCGGCAGTTAAAGAGTTTAGTAGTTGGGTGCAAAATAATATTGAAACAAGTGCAAACCGCGGCGTTCGTATTGAGACCCTGGAGACGGGGCGCCCAGAGGTGAGACAAACATTAGACAGAGC
>CAITYM010000044.1 GCA_903896615.1 uncultured Burkholderiales bacterium | reverse complement strand
GCGATGATTCCTCCTGCGAGACGCTCATGCCCGAGCGCGAGAATGTTTTTAGCGGCATTCACATCGCGGTCGTGGACCGTGTTGCAAGCATCGCAAACCCATTTTCTTATTCCAAGACCTGCTCTACCTTTCGGACTGTTGTGGCCGATGTGGCCACAGCACGAGCAACTTAGTTATGCATCTCCTAGATAAATATGGAATAGAAAAGGGAGTCTCTCTTGCAACGTATCCCAATCGTAACCGCCCCCCCCAACACACGTTGACTTTTGAGTTTTGCAGGTCGTGGATTTGAGCGGCCACCCTTGGGTGGCCATTGGCTCCGCGCTTGCCTACCCCACACTCGGTCGCCCTCATGCAGTTGCGCTTGCGCTTCGCTCGTCGTAATCAACTTGCGACGGGACTTGCACCCGTGGGAGTGCGCCCATTCTGGGCGCATAAGAAAAAGCACCCAAGAGCTTAGAGTCTTCGGTGCTTTTCTTACTCTCTATCACCTTTTACGGCTTTGATATTTTTAAATACCGAGGCTTACTCAAAAGTAGATACAAAATTTGTCAAGAGGTAAACCTACCTCCAGCCGCTTGAGTAAGCACTTAATGAGCAAAACGCATTAAAAGGATAGCGTTTGTCCTTCTTTCATTGGAACTACTTCTGTGAGGCTGCCGCGCATCGCTGCTTGGAATTCAGCCAGAGTTCCTGGAGCCATTGGATTGGAGTTGTAGTGCATGGGGATCACGCGTTTTGGATTAATCCAAGTCTTGATTGCAAAAGCTGCATCCTCAGGATCCATCGTAAAGTTTCCACCAATTGGCATTAAAACCAAATCTGGTTTGTAACGCTCAGCAATAAACTTCATATCACCAAAGAGGCCAGTGTCACCCATGTGCCAAATCTTAAAGCCGTTTTCTAGCTCAATGATGTAGCCCATTGCCTCACCAGCGGGATGAGATTCATTTTTACCGGTCGCAGGATTTTTCCAAAGGATGAGAGAGGAATGCTCGGCCTGCACAGCAGTTACTTTGATACCAGGGAGCGGCTTTACGCTTCCTGATTTATTAAACCGGTGACCTAAATTAGCGGGGATGATGCCAAGTGTTGTTAGGGGTGTAATCATGTCAGCAGGACCATAAAGCACCGTATTGTTAAGCTTTGCGATATCGGGGGCGTCCCCAAGGTGGTCCACGTGAGCATGCGTAACCAAGAGCAAATCCACTTTGCCAAGCGCGCTTAGATCACTTTTATAAGGTTGCGGTGCTTTAGGTCCGGCTGTGAGCCAAGGATCAATCACAATTGTTTTACCACCAGGTGTCTTAATCCTAAAGCCTGCTTGACCAAGCCATAAAAGTTCGGTTTTGCCCAGTACCGGTGCGCTGGCCTGGGTTGCGGAGTCTGCAGGGATTGAGGTATTGGCACACCCCATTAGCCAGCACGTTAGCAAGCCTAGTCCCAAAAATTTAATACGAGATAAATAATTCACACATATCCTTTCAAAGATAATTAACTCTAACTGATTAAGTATCAGTTTTGAAGTAGCTTTGCCAAATAGAAATCAAAAATGTGATTCAAGTACTAAAGTACTTTCGGCTCAACCTACGTAGTTTACAGAACTTAAGCCCAGTGGCATTTAAAATATCCCCTATCAAGTGTTAGTATTTATCCGTACGCATTTAAGTTACAGCTATATTCAATCAAACCATTGAGACCATTAATGATGCTTAAAGGGGTTTTGTTATTATGTTTTATTGCAGTTTTAAGCGCCTGCACTTCATACCCTATTAGGTCCAGTGGATACAAAAATTACGATAACACCGAGTATCCCAACACCCTCTCCCCCGAAAAAGCTCAAGGACTTGCGGTTTACGCCCTAGGACTGGTGGGAACCCCGTATAAATGGGGGGGCAATACACCGGAATCCGGCTTTGACTGCAGCGGTCTTATTGCATATGTATACCAGTCACAAACAGGTGTGAAATCTCCCCGCACCGTCGCTGGCCTCAGAAACTGGGGTCGTGAGATAAGTCGCCAACAACTTCGCACGGGAGATATCTTGCTTTTTGGACCTTCACAAGAACCTAGCCATGCAGGCATCTACGTGGGAGAGGACCGATTTGTTCATGCACCTTCAACGGGTGGAACGGTCAGGTTGAATAAATTAACAACTGCTTACTGGAGAGAGAAGGAGCTTAGTATTCGCAGACCCTGAAGGGGTCTAGGCACTTGGACCTGGCCCACAGAAGGGCCGCATCTAGGTAAAGATCAAAGCTAAATAGGCTGCGTCATCTAACATATTGAATGTTAAATAGGTACTTGTTTTATACAGCAAGTAAATGACTTTTTCGGTGAGTTCTGGATTTATCAAAATACGCACTTACAGTTAATACAACTAAGGGTTAGCTGGCAGTACAGATAAGTCACGCCTATTCAAACCCATT
>CAITYM010000043.1 GCA_903896615.1 uncultured Burkholderiales bacterium | reverse complement strand
TACGAGAAGTTGATTGGCGATAAAGGTATATTTTCAACTCGTATTGCTTATGTGACAAAAAATGCTGGTAAATTTCACCTCTGGATAGCTGACGCGGATGGAGAAAATGCGCAAGCAGCCCTCTCCAGTCCTGAGCCAATCATCTCCCCAAGTTGGTCACCAAGTGGGCAGCAATTAGCCTATGTTTCGTTTGAGTCAAGAAAGCCTGTTGTTTATATCCATGAGGTAGCAACTGGTAGGCGCAGAGTCCTTGCCAACTTTAAAGGATCAAACAGTGCCCCTAGTTGGGCACCTGATGGAAAGACCTTAGCGGTCACGTTAAGTCGCGACGGCGGCTCGCAACTCTTTTTAATAGACGCTCAAGGCGGAGAGCCAAGGAGGCTCACCTCATCTTCGAGCATAGATACTGAGCCTGTTTTTTCACCGGACGGATCTACAATTTATTTTGTTAGTGATCGCGGCGGATTGCCCCAAATTTACCGGATTCCAACATCAGGCGGTCCCGTTCAAAGGGTAACTTTCGCGGGTAACTACAATATCTCACCTGCAATTAGCGCTGATGGGCGTTGGCTTGCCTACATTTCCCGCATCTCAGGTCAATTCAAGTTGAGTGTCCAAGAGCTCAGTAGTGATAAAGTTACTCAGATCACTCCAACGATTGCGGACGAGAGGCCAAGTTTCGCTCCCAACGGTAAGTTAATTGTTTACGCAACACAGATCCAAGGTCGAGAGGCTTTAATGACTACATCAATGGACGGACGAATAACTGCTCGCTTGGCGGGTCAAAACGGCGACATACGTGAGCCCAATTGGGGTCCCTTTAACAAGCTTCAATGATAAGGTTTGTATTTTTTAAAGATCTGATTGTGCGTTTTTTATAAAATCTCCTTCTCAGTTTCAAGTTGAGCAATCTTTGACCTAGCATTCATCAACCCCCCTTATAAACCCTTGCTGTGTAAAGTCATAGCAGATTAAAGATCAGAACCATTTACAAATACTATTCTCGGAGTCCACCATGTATAAAAATTTTCTCTCACTAATATTGGCAGTGACCTTAGCTGCTTGTTCCTCAAGTGTGCCGATCCGTAATGTTCCTGTTTATGACAAGACCGGCAGTGCAGTAGGTGATGGATCCTCAAACTCTAATGTCTCCTCTGTTGATGCAATGGATTCGAAGTCATTGCCAGGCATGGATTTAGGTCCTACAGGAGTGGCGCGCATTGTGTATTTTGATTTAGATAGTTTTGTTGTGAAACCTGAGTATCAGAGTCTGCTTAATGCAAATGCAAAATTTTTGCTTGCAAATCCAGCGCGTAAAGTCTCTATTGAAGGTCATACAGATGAGCGCGGTGGACGTGAATACAACTTGGCTTTGGGGCAAAAGCGTGCAGATGCAGTCAAAAAAGCATTGTCAGTATCGGGTGTGCCGGAGTCTCAACTTGAGTCGGTGAGTTACGGTAAGGAAAAGCCAGCAGTGCAAGGTAGTGATGAGAATGCTTATGCACAAAATAGACGTGCCGAGATAACCTACCGTTAAGGTGTTGTAAATGAAAAAATTCTTATCAAGTATTGCCATCTGCTTAACTTGCGTAGTATCTTTGGGCGCAACTAGCGCTTCAGCTGCAATTTTTGAAGATGAAGATGCGAGGAGAGCTATATTAGAGATACGTCAGCGCCTTGATGATCTAAAGGCTTTTCAACAGAGAGCTGAAACTGATGTTGAAAAAATAAAGCACAGTATGTTGGATGAGGCAAACTCACTTGAGGGGCTTCGGGCAGAGATTGCAACCCTTCGCGGCGAGAAGGACGCTCTTACAAAGGATTTATCCGATACCCAGAGAAAGTTAAAAGACTTAACCCAATCGTTAGATGCTCGTCTGGCTACTTTGGAACCTGTTAAGGTAAGCGTTGACGGTACCGAATTTATGGCAACTCAATTGGAGAAGAAAGAATTTGACGCTGCCTTAGATCAATTTAAGAAAGGGGACTTTGCTGCAAGTACGGTTGCATTTAATGATTTTTTAAAGCACTTTCCCCAGACCTCCTACAAACCTACGAGCCTTTTTTGGTTAGGTAATTCGCAGTATGCAACGCGCGAATACAAGGATGCTATTTCAAATTTTAAATTGTTACTATCCTTAGATCCAAAACACTCAAGAGCACCCGAAGCAATGCTATCGATATCTAACTGTCAGTTGGATATGAAGGATACAAAAGCTGCGAAAAAAACTTGGGATGATATTATCAAGATCTATCCTGACTCCGAAGCTGCTTCAGCTGCTAAAGAGCGAATTGCGCGATTAAAGTAG
>CAITYM010000042.1 GCA_903896615.1 uncultured Burkholderiales bacterium | reverse complement strand
ATACCAGACAAATTCAGCACTGTTGCCTACAACGAAGGGATTGGCGGACTCCCGCTGATTGAGAATTGCGTAGCAACGTTTCAATGCAAAACACACCAACGTATCGAGGCGGGTGACCATATCTTGTACCTGGGTGAGGTTGAGGCATTTGACCACCAAGACCACCCTACTCTCATGTTTTGTAAAGGCAAATACATGCAGGGCACAGAACTACAAGCCGTTTGAGCTGCTCCCCGTCACAACGCCTAACCAATCGCTAAAGAATCTTAAAAAGGAATCAAGTTATGAAACACAGTATGTTCATGATGCCACTGCATCCCCCCGGTCGAAACGTTACGGAGACGCTTCAAGAGGACAGACAAGCCATCATCTTGGGCGACAAACTCGGGTTTAGTGAAGCCTTTGTAGGTGAACACATTACGGACGCCGCGGAAACGGTCACCTCGAGCATGATTTTCTTGGCTACCTTAGCAAATGAGACCCAAAACATAATGCTAGGTACAGGGACTTTAAATTTACCCAATTCACATCCCGCTGCGATCGCAGCCCACGTGGCCATGCTGGACCACTTACTTAAGGGCCGTTTGATTATGGGTATCAGCCCTGGGGGATTGATGTCTGATGCAGAGGTTTTTGGCAGTTTTGGCAAGGATAGAAATGCCATGTTTGTCGAATGTATCAATACAGTCCTAAAAATTTGGGAGTCAGAACCTCCGTATAACATCAACGGTCAATTTTGGAACATCTCAGTTGAGAAAACAATGATTCCTGAAATCGGTCAAGGCTTCATAATGAAACCTTATCAAAAGCCGCACCCAGCAATCGTTGGCACAGCTGTTGCCCCTTTCTCTCAAGGTGTCGCAGAAATGGCCAAACGGGGTTGGTTCCCAATCTCTGCAAACTTCCTAATGCCCGAGTGGGTCAAAACTCACTGGCCTAAATATGTTGAAGGACGTGAAGCTGTGGGAGCGACTCCCTCAGCTGCTGATTGGCGAGTAGCAAAAAGCATCTTTGTCGCTGATGATGAGGCTACCGCCAAAAGATATGCATTAGAGGAAGGCGGTCCTTACCACTTTTATTTCAAGCAACTTGTCCGCAAACTAGTCACCGGTGGCGGCAGAAGCAACCTCTTCAAAACAGATCAAAACATGCCCGACTCAGAGCTCACACCCGATTACGTCACAAAGCGATTAGTGCTTGCGGGTACTGTGGACTCAGTAGTTGACCAAATCCTCGCGTTCCGTGAAAAAGTGGGTGACTTTGGAAATCTTGTCTACGCCTGCCATGACTGGATGGATCCTAAACTTGCAAAACGCTCAATGGAGCTATTTGCTACAGAAGTAATGCCCAGAGTAAACGCAGCTATCAAATAATTCAAGTTTTACATGAACGAGCTCACAACGCCACCCGAGTACATGCAAATTGATTGGGACGTCCAAATCAAAATGGACGACGGACTCATTTTGCGCGCCGATGTGTACCGTCCAAAAACGCCAGGCAAATACCCTGTTCTACTGAGTTATGGACCCTATGCAAAAGGACTTGCCTTTCAAGAAGGATATCCCAGTGCTTGGCAGAAAATGATCACCGAGCACCCAGATGTACCTTACGGATCTAGTAATCTATATCAAAACTGGGAAGTAGTAGATCCAGAGAAATGGGTCCCTGATGGCTACGTATGTGTTCGTGTTGATTCAAGGGGTTGCGGTCGCTCGCCTGGATTCATTGATCACTTCTCCCCGCGCGAGACACAGGACTTTTATGAATGCATCGAGTGGGCTGGTGTTCAAAACTGGTGTAACGGCAAAGTTGGCCTGAGTGGTGTCTCTTATTTTGGTATTAATCAGTGGCAAGTAGCTGGAAAGAATCCCCCTCACCTAGCTGCCATGTGTATTTGGGAAGGCGCATCTGACTGGTACCGAGATATGACCCATCACGGCGGAATTTTGTCCACGTTTTGGGCCAACTGGTATGACATGCAGGTTAAAACGGTTCAGTACGGCTTGGGAGAGCGTGGACCAAGGAGCAAAGCAACAGGTGCCTTGGTCTGCGGGGACGAAACGCTTGATGACAAGACTCTACAACAAAATAGATGCTCGTTTGGGGACGATATATTGGCGCATCCATTGGATGATGATTACCATAAAGCAAGGTCTGCAAACTGGGAAAAAATAACGGTTCCTTTTCTCTCCGCAGGTAATTGGGGTGGGCAAGGCCTTCACTTAAGGGGCAACAGTGAATCGTTCATGAGATCTGCATCAAAAAACAAATGGCTCGAGATGCACGGCCTAGAGCACTGGACTCACTTTTATACGGACTACGGGATAGCGCTTCAAAAACGTTTTTTCAATCACTTTTTAAAAGGAGAGGAAAACGGATGGGACAAAGAGCCTGCTGTCAGACTGCAGGTCAGGCACGTTGACCATTTCGAAAACCGTACAGAAACCGATTGGCCTCTCGCACAAACAAAGTGGAGTCGCTTGCACTTTGATCCTACCCATCAAGGTCTTAGTGATCAGCCCAACTCTCATGAACACGTTCTGTCCTTTGACGCACTTGGAGAAGGCCTTAGTTTTCTGTCCAAGCCACTTGAGGAGCAAACAGAGCTTACTGGACCGCTCGCAGCAAAACTTTGGGTCTCCTCCAGCACTAAAGATGCAGATATATTCTTAGTTGTTCGCATCTTCACCCCCGATATGCGAGAGGTGACTTTTGCAGGTGCCATAGATCCTCACACGCCAGTGGCACAGGGCTGGCTTCGTGCCTCGCACCGCGCCATAGATGAAAAGCTGACTCGCCCCTACCGTCCCTTTCATACTCACAAAACACCAGAGCCACTTGTTAAGGGCCAACCCGTTGAATTAGATGTGGAGATTTGGCCAACATCTATCGTTATCCCTAAGGGCTACAGAATTGGCTTAAGTGTGAGAGGTAAAGATTACACTTATTCAAAGAAAACTGGCCTCAAGTTATCTAACTTCAAAAACGAGTTACTAGGTTGTGGGCCGTTCTTGCATGATGAGCCAAGGGATAGGCTATCAGACGTTTTTGCAGGACAAACTAGTTTGCATTTTTCAAAAGAAATGCAAAACTATTTGTTAATCCCAGTGATCCCCAAAAAATAAAATCGCGCTTGAAATATTTAGAAATTCGTAAAAAATTCAAAGGAGACATCATGACAACTAGAAGAAATTTTATACAAAGTACTGCTGCAGTCGGAGCAACTATGGCTTTCCCGCAGGTCAGAGCGGCTGATGATGACGTGCTGCGCTTAGGACTGTTAACGGTCAAAACAGGCCCTCTAGCCTCGGGTGGCATTGATATGGAGCGAGCACTCAACATGTACTTGAGTGAGCGAAACAATACGTTAGCAGGCAAGAAAGTTCAACTCTTCGTAGCCGACACGGGAGGTGTTCCTGCAACTGCAAAATCCAAGATCCAAGAATTGGTAGAGCTCAACAAAATCCATGCGCTAACTGGCCCCTTAGCAGCCTTTGAAGCACTTGCTATAGATGACTACATCAAAGCTAACAAAATCCCTACACTCTCAGTTGCTGCAGCTGAGGACATGACCCAGCGTAAACCAAATCCTTGGTTTGTAAGAGCGACCTCCTCCTCAGCTCAGTGTTCACATGTAATGGCCGACCACTGCGTGAAGACTTTAAAGTTCAAGCGCATGGCGATGATTGCTGATGACATTGCATATGGCCACGAAATGAACGCTGGTTTTCAACGAGTGTTCGAAGAAGGCGGCGGCAAAATTGTTCAAAAAATCTTCTCCCCCCTAACCACCCCCGATTACGGAAGCTTCCTCGCTCAACTCAAAACGAATGTTGACGGAATTTTCCTCGGTTTCGCAGGCTCAAATGGGTTCAGGTTCGTTCGACAATTTAACGAGTATGGTTTGAAAAGCAAAATGACACTCGTCGGAGGCATGACGGCACTGGACGAGTCGGTACTCAGAAATATGGGGGACGAGGCACTTGGTATTCAAACGGTTTGTTGGTACTCTGCTGAACTCAAAAATCCAATCAATGCAAAATTCGCTCCTGCCTTTAGAAAAGCATTTGGATATGACCCAGGCTATTACGCTGCGGGATCCTACGTAAACGGCTCAATCTTAGAGGCGGCCGTTGAAGCGGTTAAAGGAAAATTTAGCGACCGCGTTGCACTCATGGCGGCACTCAGAAAGACCAACATGCAAACAGCAAGAGGTCCACTCACATTTGACAACTTAGGAAACGTTGTTGGAGATGTCTTCGTAAGAGAAGTCGAGAGAAAAGACGGTCGACTGGTCAACTCCATTGTGAAGACCTATCCCAATGTTAGCCAATTTTGGACCTATGATCAAAAGCAGTTCTTAGCCAATCCAGTTTACTCAAGAGAATGGCCACCTGCAAAGAATTTGGAATCTTGAGATAAAAATTATGCAAATCTGGATAATCCAAACGCTTAACAGCCTATCCTTAGGAGGATTGCTTTTTATGCTTTCCTCTGGATTTGCTCTGATTTTCGGATTAATGCGTATTGCCAATTTGACCCACGGTTCATTGTTCATGATTGGCTCCTACATCACCGCAGTGTTAGTAAGAAACGGGACCAACCTATTTCTTGCAGACATTGCGGCTATGCTTTGTATCGCAGTTCTCGGCGGATTGATTGAGCGCTTTATCTTGCGAAGGTTAAGTGGTAACTCACAGGGCCAGGTTCTAGCAACGCTTGGACTGTCCTTCATTGCCGCTGATTTTTGTTTAATGGCATGGGGAGGAGATCCTATTCCGGTGTCTACTCCAATGATGTTTCAATCCCCACTTCACATATTCAACTTAAGCTTTCCAACTTACCGCTTGGTAGTACTGACTTTTGCGGTAATCGTAGCTGTTTTGCTGTACCTACTCATTGAGCGCACAAAAATCGGCGCCATGATCAGAGCGGGAGTTGACGATATGGACATGGCACGCGCAGTAGGTATACCGGCATCGTTACTCTTTACCACCGTATTTTGCTTGGGCGCAGGTCTTGCCGGTTTGGGCGGCGCATTGGGTGGGCCAATTTTTAACGCCTACCCCGGGCTGGATGCAGATATGCTACCCCTAGCATTGATCGTTGTCATTCTTGGCGGTGTGGGTAGCTTATTTGGAACATTCGTAGCCAGTTTCATCGTTGGATTTATTTACACCTTTGGAATTGCACTCATCCCAGATCTTGCGTATGTCATATTGTTTTTACCCATGGTCATCGTCATTGCCTTTAAACCTCAAGGCCTTTTTGGGCGAGTAATCACATGAAACACTGGCGCGCGCTCCTCATTCTCATTTCAATCGTCATACTTGCTTGTCTTCCGCTCTTTGGCGATGAGTATTTTGTGAACCTCGCAAGTCAAGCCCTCATAGCGGTGATCTTTGCATCAAGCTTAAATCTCCTCGTCGGCTACGCTGGTCTGACTTCCCTTGGACACGCATGTTTTTTGGGGCTTGCAGCCTATCTTTCTGCTTGGCTGGGACTCAATCTTGGACTTGAGCACTCCGTTACAGCGCCGATGGCCCTTACCCTCACCACACTCATCGGAATGGTTTTTGGTTGGATTGCCTTGCGTGCAACTGGACTTGGTTTTTTAATGCTGACACTTGCGCTATCACAAATAGTTTGGGGTCTTGCGTATAGATGGGTCTCCGTTACCAACGGGGACAACGGTTTATCTGGCTTGACAAGGCCTAGTCCTTTTGGGATAGATTTAGAGATTAGCAGTCATTTCTTCTGGTTCACACTGATCGTTACTCTTGGTTGCTTAGGATTAATACGCCAATTGGTCCAATCTGCATTTGGGGCATCTATCAAGGGCACCAGAGATCAGCCCAGAAGAATGACAGCACTTGGCTATAACGTTTGGGCCATTCGCTGGTTCACTTATGTAGCTGCGGCATTCTTTGGAGCAGTTGCTGGCCTTTTATACGTATATTTTCATAAATACATTCACCCCAGTGTTATGGCGATTACTATGTCTGCTGAGTCCCTGCTCTGCGTAATCGCAGGGGGCTCAGGCACCTTACTCGGCCCAGTATTTGGGGCAATCTTGGTTGTGATACTCAAAAACTATGCATCTGCTTATATTGAGCGTTGGAATATGCTCCTTGGATTTGTTTTCCTATTCATCGTCATTTTCTTACCCAAGGGAATAGTTTCTTCGAACCTAAATTTCTTAAAATCAAAAGTAGGTAAGAAATCATGACCTTCGCCTTAGAAGTTAATAATTTATGCAAAAAGTTTGGTGGCGTTTCAGTCACCAACAATGTGAATTTACAAATACGTAGTGGGGAACGACGTTTGATCATTGGTCCAAATGGGGCTGGTAAGACGACCCTTTTCAATCAAATTACGGGGGAACTTACGCCAAGTTCAGGCTCCATTAAAGTTTACGGCAAGGACGTTACCTACCTACCCGCCCAAACAAGACCTCACCTAGGTGTCAGTCGCACATTTCAAATTATTAACTTATTTAACCAAGAAACAGCAGCACATAACGTTGTACTTGCGCTGCTCGGCGTAAGTCGTCAAAGGTTCAACCCCTTCAAAAAACTGAAGATCACCGATGAGGTTTACGAACAAGCTCTATCGATTCTGAAAAGCGTGGATTTAGCAAACAGTGCTAACAGGAAAGTAGGTGAAATGTCCTACGGCGAGCAACGCAGAATTGAGATTGGTCTTGCGATGTCTCAAAATCCGAAATTACTGCTACTTGATGAACCGCTTGCGGGTCTTTCGCATGATGAACGTTTATGGGTTAAAGACTTGATCGCCTCAATTCCTAAGACAACAACGATCGTTATGATTGAACATGATATGGACGTAGCGCTTGCATTTGCCGAGAAAATAACGCTCTTACACTACGGCACCCTAATCGTTGAAGGCGACAGAGATACTGTTGTCAACCACCCTCAAACCAAGGAGATTTACCTTGGCCACTAATATTCTTGAAATTAACGAACTCAATGTTCACTACGGGGACAGCCATGTTTTGCACGGCGTTAGCTTTGAATTAAAGGAAGGACACCTCCTAGCACTTATGGGACGTAACGGGGCAGGAAAAACAACGACCCAGCTTACCCTATCCGGATTACTTCCAGTAAGTACGGGTGATATGAGACTTAACGGTAAAAGTTTTGCAAAACAGTCACCTGAATCAATTGCCAAAAGCGGAATCCGCTTAGTACCTCAAGGACGCCGAGTCTTTGCTAGCTTAACGGTCGAAGAAAATTTAATTGTTGCCGAACAAAAAAAGGGAAGCCATTCCAAATGGAATCTCTCGAAAATATACGAAATGTTTCCAGCGCTGAAACCTAAAAAAGATCAACGATCAGGAACATTGTCTGGTGGTGAACAACAAATGCTTGTTATTGGACGAGCTTTAATGGGAAATCCAAGCGTACTGTTACTCGATGAGCCCTCTGAAGGACTGGCTCCACTTATTGTTCAAGAAGTAAACAATTCGATCGCAAAACTCAAAAATGAAGGCCTTTCCATCATTCTTGTTGAACAAAATTTTTCTGTAGCAAAATCACTCGCAGATGATTTTGTAATTCTTAATACGGGGCGCGTTGCGTACCGCGGCTCCGCGCAAGAAGTGGCTGAAAAACCTGAGCTTGCGACCCAGCACTTAGGTATCTTTTAAGCTACATTTTTTTTCATTATTTTTTACATTCAACTTTTAATCAATTCACTTACCAAGGATTACTATGTTCTTTACCTGCTTACCTTCCTGCTCTGATCCTACCCATAGTCACGCCGCCAATCAACGCATGTCTCGCAGCGACGAGCAAGGAGATGGATACCCCGATTACGCTGTCCAAGGGGGAGTTGAGAGAGCATTTGCCACCAAAAAATCCAGCCAAAGCAAGGCCTCAGTTAAGGTCAAGCCCTCTAGCAAAGTCGTTGTGAAGAACTCAAAAGGCAAGCATAAGGTTGTTGATATTCACTGTCACTATTTAAATCCTGTAGTGAACCAAAAAACAGCTCACTTAAACGCTGCACAGTATGATCCAACTGTCATCTTCGCTAACAAACTGACCAATGACACCAATGTTGCACAAATGAAAACGCGTGCGCCCAAACTAACAGGTGTAACGGAGCGTTTAAAAGATATGGACAAAATGGGTATTGATATCCAAGCCGTTTGTCCTGCCCCCTACCACTATTTCTACTTTACTGAGCCAGCATACGGCGCTGAACTTGCAAGAGAGGTGAATGAGGGAATAGCTCAGTTGGTGAGTGATCATCCAGACCGCTTTGTCGGCATGGGATCTGTTCCGCTTCAAAATCCTGAACTCGCAGTTCAAGAACTTGAGTATGCCGTCAAAAAACTCGGTTTAAAGGGAGTTGAAATCAATACCAACGTCAACGGTATGAATTTGACAGATCCAAGATTAGGGCTTGAGAAGTTTTTTGCGAAGGCCAATGAGCTAGGTGTCGTGATTTTCATGCATCCCCTTGGATTTACTCAAGGTGAGCGCTTAACCAATCACTACTTTAATAACGTCATTGGCAATCCCTTGGACACAACGATTGCAGTAAGTCATCTGATATTTGACGGCGTAGTTGCTCGTCACCCGAAAATTAAATTCATCGCTGCCCACGGTGGTGGCTTCATTGCGCATTACTGGGCTCGCATGGATCATGCTTGGCGTGCACGTCCAGATACAAGGACAGTCATCAAGAAAAAGCCCTCAAGCTACCTTGAAAAGTTCTACTTTGACACCATCACATTTGATCCAAGAATGCTCAAAAATTTAATTGATCGTTATGGTGCAGACCGTGTAATGCTCGGCACTGACTACCCATACGACATGGGAGAGGATGATCCGCGTGGACTAATTGCAGAGGTGAGCAAATTAAAAGCAGAGGACCGACGCCTGATTGAGGGCGGAAATGCAATGAAGCTCTTTAAGATTAAATAACCCTATCCGCTGTTAAAACTATTCAAATTATTTTATGAAAATCGCAATATTAGGAACTGGTCGTATGGGCAGTGCAATGGGAGAGCGTTTGCTCGATCAAGGGCACACTTTAACTGTTTGGAACCGAACTGCCTCTAAAACAAGCGCACTTACTGCTCGAGGCGCAACTCTTGCCCATACACCCGCTGAAGCTGTCAAGGATAGTGAGGTGATCATCTCTGTGCTCACAGATGCGAAAGCAATTGACGGAGCTTACCTCAGTGATACTGGCGCCTTGAGCTCTAGTGTCAAAGGCAAATTATTCATTGATATGAGTACTGTAAGGCCCCAAACAGGTATCGACCTTGGATCCAAGCTTAAGTCTGCCGGTGCGGGATTTGTTGAGTGCCCAGTGGGTGGAACTGTGGGTCCAGCAAGGGACGGCAAGCTTCTGGGACTAGCGGGCGGATCGGATGAGGACTTCGAGAAAGCCAAGCCTATTCTTACGCAGATGTGCAGAAGATTAGAGCACGTTGGGCCCGTGGGTAGTGGTGCAAGTTTAAAACTAGCCATCAACCTACCCTTACTTGTCTACTGGCAAGCTTTAGGAGAGGCACTCTCACTTGCGCAGAAATCGGGATTAAAGCCAGAGAAGATCATGGATATTTTGTCTGATACCTCAGGCACTCCAGCGATTTTAAAAATGCGTACGCCAGCCGTTGTTGCAGCTCTTGAGGGCAAGCAAGCCGACGCAGCGCACTTTAATATCGACTCCATTAGAAAAGACCTGCGCACTATGGTTGAGGAGGCCGACAACTTGGGTTATCCGCTCCCTACTGCTAATGCAGCGTTAGAAGCATTTAACTCTGCATCTGCAGCTGGTTTGGGCGATGGGGACGGAACTCAGCTTGCTGCTTGGTGGTTAAAAAATGCAAAGCGAACATAAACTAAGAAACAGCAATGTTTGCGGTGTTAAATGATAGAGATTAAACACAACAATACTACGCACCAAATTGACTCTGCTCCTGGCGCACAGCTCTACAATGCGCTGAGGTCAACGTGCGGTGATAAATCCGTTCGATACGGGTGTGGTGGTGGACACTGCGGGGCATGCACGGTTCTTATAAACGGACAGCCTGAGAATTCGTGTAGCACACCGTCTTGGTCACTAGAGAATGCAGAAATTACAACTCCTAGCGGTCTACCAAATGACCCGATTGGGAAGATCGTTCTTGCTGCATTTTTGAAGGAACAAGCCGCTCAGTGCGGTTACTGTATCAACGGCATCATGATGCGCCTGACAGGTTTGTTGACCCAAAACAAGAACTCAACAGACGCCCAAATTACTGAGGCTCTTTCTCGGCATCTTTGTCGCTGCGGTGCACACCTAAGAATATTCAAAGCCGCAAAGTCGGCCCGTAATCAACTCGCTAGAGAATAGTTATTTACGGATTAAGCGACTGGCGTTCAACGCTAAAAATCTCCATTTCTAAATTTAGCATGTCTCAATCCCTCTCACCTAGCCTCAAATCACATCCCATTGCAAGTCAATGGATAGATTTTCCGACCCAGACAAAAGTCGTTTTATACAGTGGCAAAGTCGAGCTTGGGCAGGGCATATCTGCAGCACTTATTCAAACCCTTTGCTGCGAGCTTGGATTCAGTCCTGATCAGGTAGACCTAAGTGCGGGGGACACTGGGCTTACCCCTGATGAGGGCTACACCGCAGGAAGTCAATCCGTGGAAGTAGGTATCGCTGCTATTAGACGTGTGTGTGCTGTAGTGCGTAATAAATATGCTGAGTTTGCAAGTCAACATTTAAACTGCAAACTTGAAGAACTAAGTATCTCGCAGGGCAAGTTCATATCGCGCTTTGGAAACGTCACGTATAAAGAGATCTCAGTAAGTCTTCCACTAAATAGCATACAGGTGGATGATCTACAAACACCATTATTTGATAGTCCAATGCCTGCCCCCATAATCGTGGAGCGGCTAGATTTATTTAATAAATTCACAACCGCTGGGTACATCCATGATATTGAAATAAAGGATATGATGCATGCCCGTATCTTGCGGGGTCCACACCCAGACTGTAAACCCTTAAATTTAGATATCAAAGCGCTTGAATCTTTGATAGGTGTAGATAAGGTATTCGTTAAAAATCAATTTATTGCTCTTATCGGAGTGGACGAGGAACGCCTAATACAAGCGTTATCAAAAGCTAAAAAAATGACTCAGTGGACAAAACCACTGGCACCCGTTTGCAAGTCAATTGAAGAGTTGCTCACCAGCCAGAGCAGTCAAAGCACAGTTGTAGTCGATGAAAAGGGGGACACATTAGCCACCCCGCGATCAAACTCAAATCCAACCTCCACTTTGAAAAGTTTAAGACAACGCTACTCAAGGCCCTACATTGCACACGCTTCTATAGGCTTGGTTTGCGCACTAGCCCAGCCCTCAAGCGACAAAAAATCTCTCACAATTTGGTCTCACAGTCAGGGCGTTTTTAAGTTAAAGGAACAAATAGTTAAGTCCCTAAACTTAGATATGGACAAAGTCAGAATAATCCACTCACCAGGAGCTGGTTGTTACGGTCATAACGCAGCGGATGATGTTGCCTTTGACGCAGCCCTTATCGCAAATTCGTTAGGTATTGCTGTCAGAGTTGTTTGGAGTAGAGAAGATGAGTTGACCCAATCCCCCATGGGCTCTGCAAGTTTGGTTGAACTCAGTGCACAGATTACTCAGGATGGAAAGATCTCAAACTGGAACGCTCAAATTTGGTCTAACACGCATCTAAGCCGGCCAGGTTGGGGGGACGGGATTCAACTACTGGGTTATTGGAATGCATTTGGTGATGAACTTAAACCCATCGCCAAAGACGTCCCGCTACCAACAGGTGGTGGGCTGAGAAACGCTATCCCGCCCTACTCAACAAATGAGCTTCGTATAGAACATCACTTCATAGAAACATCACCGGTTCGGGTATCTGCACTTCGCTCACTGGGTGCTCACGCAAATGTATTTGCAATTGAGAGTTTTATGGATGAACTTGCTGAGCAAATTCAGATGGATCCCGTTCAGTTAAGACTCATAAACCTTAAAAATGAGCGTGCTAAAGCAGTGATAAAAAGAGTAAGTGAAATGGCCGCATGGTCGATGCGAGGTGAAACAGGAAGCTCAATTGGTTTAGGTCTTGGTTATTCGCAATATAAAAACCATGCTGGTCACTGCGCAGTAGTCGTTCAAGTTGAGTTAACTCACAAAGTCAATGTTCAAAAGGTTTGGGCCTGCGTTGATGCTGGTCAAATCGTTCATAGGGATGGATTAATTAATCAAATTGAAGGTGGAATAATTCAGTCCCTCAGCTGGACGCTCAAAGAATGTGTAGATTGGGACTCAAACGGCATAACAACCTCTGATTGGGAGACTTATCCAATACTTGGTTTTGACGAAATCCCTGATATCGAGATCGAATTGATAGAAAATACGTCAGACCCTAGCCTTGGAGCTGGTGAGGTCGCGGCAGGACCCACTGCAGCGGCACTATCCAACGCTTTATCTCATGCAATGGGTATTAAATTCAGAAACATGCCTTATACAACTGAGAATGTAATGAAGACAATTGAAAACTCTGTTTAGAGTTGATGCATGTTGCCCCTTGATCTCTAATTTTTGGGTTAACTTAGCCAAGTTTTAGTCTAATGTTAGACCAGTGTTTCTCCGTAACTATCAGATCAAATTCATATTTTAGAATATTTTCCTTAACTTCAATAAAGGAAATATGCCATGGGATATCAGTCGGTTAGCGATTATCAGAATCAACCTGTGCTGGAACAAATTTTTACGAATCCCTTAAGTATGAATTTTAAGCGCTGGGCAAGACTTATCAACTCACTCATTTTTATCTCTTGCATTTCACTTGCATTAGAAACAATTGATGAATATTCAAACACCTATACTCAATTATTTTGGAATATTGAATTAACTTCTGTGTTCTTCTTCACTCTTGATTATCTTGGCAATTTATATTTCGCAAAGAACCGTATCAAATACTTCTTCAGCTTTTGGGGTCTTGTTGATCTTATTTCAATATTACCTACACTACTGCTCATATTGAATGCAAACGCGGTGAAAGGAGCAAAAGTATTTAGAGTGCTAAGGATGTTAAGAGTTCTACGGGTATTAAAAATGGCTAAGACAGCAGTCTTAGAAATGACGGGAGCTGTTAAATCTGCTAATCCGCTCAAAACCAATCTTCGAATTTACTTTATCGCACTTTTTGCGGTAACTATGATATCTAGCAGTTTGATGTATTTTGTTGAGGGTGATTTATATTCCACTGATAACATGACAGCTGGTCAAGCCGCGCTTGACGCGGATCATAAAATTCACCCCCTACCACCAGGCTCACCACCTGAGGCATCTATTTATGCTCCACTAGACACAATTAGTGGAAATACGGTGCCAGCTGATAAGCATTTCTTTACATCCATTCCCGCTACCATGTGGTGGTGTATCGTTACTTTGACTACAACCGGGTACGGCGATATGTTTCCGGTTACTTTCGGAGGCAGAATCATAGCGGCCTGTACCATGTTGCTTGGATTGGTACTCTTTGGTTTGTTGATGAATATCGTTGGTAAATCTTTAATGGTTTTCTTATTTGGTGAAAGCATGACAGATGACAAAGGCACGACTAAAGAGCACGCCATTTCAATGCTTATCAGTTTAAAATTGATAGAATCCCATCAGGGTACTCACCTACTTGACCTCCCCGAAGAAGAGCTCAAAGCCAAGCTACGTCAGCTATAAGTCGTATACAAATTTGAACTAAAATTAGGGTTTAGAATAACATTTTTCAACAGAGGACTTAAATGAACAAAACAGAACTTATTGAACACATGGCAGCTGACGCGGACATCTCTAAGGCCGCTGCAGCCCGAGCTCTCAGCTCTTTTATTGAGAATATCGGCAAGTCCCTCACCAAAGGTAACTCAGTTACCTTAGTAGGCTTTGGCACATTTAGCCAAAAGAAAAGAGCTGCGCGCGCAGGACGCAACCCCTCTACAGGTGCGACCATCAAGATTGCCGCTTCTAAGGTAGTTAGATTTAGCGCTGGAAAAACGCTCAAAGATCGCGTTAACAAACGCTAAGCCTCCTAAGAACGCTAAGTTCAATTTCGGTGGCTACTGTTAATCGTAGCCAAATAAACCGAATCTCCCAAAGCCCAAGGTATTCCCCTTGGGCTTTTTGCTTTTGTGCAGTTAAATGAGAAATCTACTGAGTAGCACTTGTGCTTTGTCACCCCTCAATTTCTATAGCGAGAACCCTCCAGGTTGAGCCCCTTTATTAAGGCGGGTTATTAAGTTTTCTGACCACCACATCACTTAACACATATGGGTCATTTGTATGAAATAGGAGCTAATTTTTACAGTTTTTTTATACCTAAATCAATATATATGCAGGTTTTTTACATCTAGCGCCATATAGTTTAACCATCGGCAATAATTAATCGCCATTTAGGAGAGATCCATGGACCGTGTGTACATATTGAGTATTTTTGCGTTGTGGCTTTCACTGACTTTGCTAGTGAGAGGCTTTGTCAAACTATCAAACCCTAAAGGACCCCAATCATGAACGGTCAAGACCTTATGTACCTAATTGGCGGAGTTTGTTCCATTTTTCTTGTAATTTATCTAATATACGCATTAATCTGCGCGGAGGAATTTTAATGAGTACATCAGCTTGGGGACAATTAATCCTATTTTTAGTTGTTCTATTCTTTGCAGCTTCTCCCCTAGGATCTTGGATAACTAAGGTATATGACGGCAAATTGCCTAAAATATTTCTTAGGCTAGAGAGCTATGTTTACAAAGCAATAGGCACATCGGATGAGGAGACTATGAACTGGTCTCATTACGCCTATGCGCTATTAGCGTTTAATGCTATCGGAGTTTTATTTGTCTACGCTGTACAAAGACTTCAAGATCTATTACCCCTGAATCCTGCGGGCATGCCCGCCACCTCACCTGACTTATCGTTTAACACAGCAGTCAGTTTTGTCACTAACACCAACTGGCAAAGTTATGTGGGCGAAGCAACCATGAGTTATCTAACTCAGATGTTGGCTCTTAGCGTACAAAATTTCTTTTCTGCTGCAACCGGTATTGCAGTGGTGTTTGCCCTTTTTAGGGGGTTCACTGGAAAATCAACGCAAAGTATTGGAAACTTCTGGGTTGACATAACGCGGATTACAGCTTGGATACTTCTACCTATGTCTATTGTGTTTGCTGTGGTACTCAACAGCCAAGGCGTAATCCAAAACTTTGACGCTTATAAGGAAGCAAAAACAGTTGAAATCACAAAGTATCAAGAGCCCAAACTCGGCGACGATGGGCAACCCGTAAAAGACGAAAAAGGAAATCCAGTTACTATTGATTCAAAAACAGATACCCAAATTCTTGCAATGGGTCCGGTTGCCTCACAAGAAGCTATCAAGATGTTGGGTACGAATGGCGGTGGTTTCTTCAACGCAAACTCTGCACACCCCTTTGAAAACCCAACTGCTTTAACAAACTTTTTGCAGATGATCTCGATTTTCTTGATACCCGCGGCCCTTTGCTTTACGTTTGGTGCCGTTGTTGGAGATATGCGTCAAGGCGTAGCAATCTTAGCGGCTATGACGATCATCTTTGTAGTTGCTGTTGTCGTTACTACAAATGCGGAACAAACCGGCAACCCGCTCCTGACTCCGCTCGGCGTGGACCAAACCATGAATGCCTTCCAATCGGGTGGCAACATGGAGGGGAAGGAAGTTCGCTTTGGCATCAACTCCTCCTCCCTTTTTGCCGTAATCACCACTTCCGCATCCTGCGGAGCAGTCAACACCATGCATGACTCGTTAACCCCGATGGGGGGGCTTGTCACCTTAATAATGATGCAACTTGGAGAGGTTGTATTTGGAGGAGTTGGGACGGGTCTCTACAGTATGTTGATATTTGCAATACTAGCAGTCTTTATCTCAGGCCTGATGATTGGCAGAACGCCCGAATATTTGGGTAAAAAGATTGAATCACATGAAATGAAGCTCACTTCAATTGCAATCTTGGTGACTCCCATTTTGGTATTAGCGGGGACTGCAATTGCCTTGCTGGCAGATGCCGGCAAGGCAGGCGTAGCTAACCCGGGGGCTCACGGATTTTCTGAAATTCTCTATGCTTTGAGCTCTGCAGGAAATAACAACGGTAGCGCCTTTGCAGGCCTTTCTGCAAACACGCCATTTTATAACGTGTTACTTGCCGTAGTGATGTGGTTTGGGCGCTTTGGAGTGATTTTACCCATTCTTGCAATTGCAGGTTCCTTAGCTGAGAAAAAACGTCTCTCCGTTACGGTAGGCACGATGCCAACGCATGGGCCGTTATTTATTATCCTTCTTGTAGGGACTGTTCTTCTCGTTGGTTTACTAAACTACGTTCCAGCGCTTGCTCTGGGCCCAACGGTTGAGCATCTAATGCTTTGGACAAAGTTGTAATTTAATAAATAACTGAGAAATATTATGAGTAATCAAAAATCACTGACTCTGCTTGATCCAGCTTTATTAAAGACATCATTTGCTGAATCCTTTAAAAAATTAAGCCCCAGAACTCAATGGAAGAATCCAGTTATGTTCGTTGTGTATCTGGGAAGTATTTTGACAACTTTTATTGGCTTTATGGCCACGAAAAATCCCGATCAATTCACATCAGAAGGAAATATTGGATTTATTTTCTCAATCTCTGCGTGGTTATGGTTTACCGTTTTATTTGCGAATTTTGCTGAAAGTCTTGCAGAGGGTAGGAGTAAAGCTCAAGCTGCATCGCTTAGAGGATTAAAGAAAAGCACGATCGCTAAAAAACTCAATGGACGCTCATATGGATTGAAATGGGAGTCCATACTAGCTGAAAACCTTAAAAAAGGAGACGTTGTATTAGTAGAGACTGGGGACACGATTCCTTTAGACGGAGAAGTCATCCAAGGTGTAGCTACAGTAGATGAGAGTGCAATTACAGGTGAATCTGCGCCCGTAGTCAGGGAGTCAGGTGGAGATTTTTCCTCTGTGACTGGAGGCACACAGGTACTATCCGATTGGCTGGTCGTTGAGATCGTTGTCAACCCCGGTGAATCTTTTTTGGACAGAATGATCAGCATGGTCGAAGGGGCAAAAAGGCAAAAGACACCCAATGAGATTGCACTCACCATTCTCTTAGTGGCGCTCACAATCGTTTTCCTAATCGTAACTGTTACCTTGTTACCCTTCTCCGCTTTTAGCGTGGATGTAGCTCAAGCGGGATCGGTCGTGAGCATCACATCACTTATTGCGCTTCTCGTTTGCCTTATCCCAACCACCATTGGCGGCTTACTCTCCGCAGTTGGGGTTGCTGGTATGAGTCGCATGATGCAGGCTAACGTTATCGCAACATCAGGACGTGCAGTAGAGGCTGCAGGTGACGTTGATGTTTTAATGCTTGATAAGACAGGCACCATTACATTTGGAAACAGACAAGCCTCAGCCTTTTTACCCTCCTCAGGGGTATCCGTTATCGAACTGGGTGAGTGCGCCATATGGGCCTCCCAAGCGGATGAAACGCCAGAGGGAAGAAGTATTGTTGTCTTAGCCCAAAAACTAGGCAACATTCACCCGTTAGAGGGTGAGGTGTTTGAGGTTCCCTTTACTGCACAAACCCGAATGAGCGGTATGGACGTTAAAAACTCCGATGGCACTGTTCGCTCACTGCGCAAGGGAGCGGTTGATTCAGTCAAGAAATATGTTGAATCATTAGGCGGCAACTTTCCTGCAGATATGATGCGCATGGCAGACGAGGTATCTCGTAAAGGAAGCACCCCACTTGCTGTAGTTGATGGACTAAAAACATTAGGAATAGTTGAACTTAAAGATATCGTCAAGCCTGGGATTAGTGAGCGATTTGCAGAGCTGAGGAAAATGGGCATCAA
Organism: uncultured Burkholderiales bacterium; assembly: GCA_903896615.1. Taxonomy (GTDB): domain Bacteria; phylum Pseudomonadota; class Gammaproteobacteria; order Burkholderiales; family Burkholderiaceae_C; genus Limnohabitans. The sequence goes on along the minus strand of CAITYM010000042.1, from coordinate 29,274 downwards.
AACAGTCATGATCACAGGTGACAACAAGCTCACCGCAGCAGCTATTGCAGCTGAGGCAGGCGTTGACAGCTTCTTGGCTGAGGCGACACCGGAGCAAAAGTTACAAATGATTAGGGATTTCCAAGCTGAAGGCAGATTGGTTGCGATGACTGGGGACGGAACCAATGATGCACCCGCATTAGCTCAGGCAGATGTAGCTGTTGCTATGAACAGCGGCACTCAAGCAGCCAAGGAAGCGGGCAACATGGTCGACTTGGACTCTAATCCAACAAAGCTCATGGAGATTGTCGAGACGGGGAAAGCCCTTTTGATGACAAGGGGGTCCCTCACAACGTTCTCTATTGCAAACGATGTTGCAAAATATTTTGCAATCTTGCCTGCCATATTCGTTACAACTTACCCACAGTTGTCTAGCCTTAATGTAATGAATCTTGCAAGCCCAAGCTCCGCGATATTATCCGCCGTTATTTTCAATGCGTTGATTATTATCTTCTTAATACCTTTAGCTCTAAAAGGCGTTGAGTACAGAGCCGTTGGTGCTGCCGCCTTACTCAGAAGGAATCTTTTGATATACGGCTTGGGCGGTTTGATCGTTCCTTTTATTGGAATAAAAGTAATCGATGTACTACTCTCTTTTATATCAACTATTTAATGTCTACACTTTTGTATAAGAGAAATATTATGAAAAACATTATTCGACCTGCGCTGGTACTTTTTATATTGTTAACGGTTTTAACTGGACTTATTTATCCATTACTCATTACCGAAATTGGACAACTCGCATTTCCTAACGCCTCCTCCGGTAGCCTGATCTACAAGGGAGATCAAATAATTGGGTCTGAGTTAATCGGTCAAAGCTTTACAGAGCCCAAATACTTTTGGTCCAGGCCTTCTGCCACCTCTCCCATGGCCTACAACGCATCTGCATCTAGTGGATCAAATTTAGGGCCCCTTAATCCTGCGTTAACTGACGCGATTAAGTCTAGAATTGACGATTTAAAGGCGGCAGATCCAACCAATAAACTCCCCATACCTGTTGACCTCATCACAGCTTCTGCAAGCGGACTTGACCCCAACATCAGCGCAGCAGCAGCGCTTTACCAAGTTCACCGCATTGCGAAGACAAGAAAACTAACCTCTGCAACTGTCTTAACTTTGGTGGAGCACTCAATCGAGCGTCCTTGGTTTAAATGGCTCGGAGAAGAAAAAGTGAATGTGCTAAAGCTCAACTTAGCGTTGGATCAACTTAAATAATAAAAAGCAATACAAAGGTAATTTCACTGTGGCAATTTCCCCATTTAGCAGACCTCAACCAGACGCTCTACTTGAGAAGATAAAGGAGGATGAATTAAAGGCTAAAAGAGGAAAATTGCGTATTTATTTTGGAGCAAGTGCGGGAGTCGGTAAAACCTACGCAATGCTTAATGCAGCCCAAACCGAGAGACAGCGACAAAAGCATATCTTAATTGGGCTCATTGAGACACATAATCGGCGCGAAACACAGGCTCTGGTCAACGGCATTAACAAACTTGCCCTCAAGGAAATTGAACACAAAGGTAGAACTCTTTACGAATTTGATCTGGACGCTGCACTCAATGCAAAGCCAGACATCATCCTTGTTGATGAGCTCGCACACAGCAATGCACCTGGCTCACGTCATCCCAAACGTTGGCAAGACGTACAAGAACTTTTGGATGCGGGAATAGATGTATGGACTGCCCTTAATGTTCAACATTTAGAGAGTTTGAACGGAACGATCGGCACTATCACAGGCGTAAGGGTTCATGAAACTGTACCTGACGTAATTATCGAAAAAGCTGATGAAGTCATACTGGTTGACGTAACAGCAGATGAGTTGATCAACCGCTTAAAAGCAGGAAAAGTTTACGTCTCAAAACAGGCTGAGCAAGCTGAAAATAATTTCTTTAGAAAAGGTAATTTAATTGCACTTCGCGAGATTGCACTGCGCAAAACAGCTGAGCGTGTCGGTGACGATGTCCGAAGTTATAGGGTTGAGAACTCAAGCACCACAACATCTAAGGGTATCGTTGACGCACCGTCTTGGCATACTTCGCAAACTTTACTGGTTTGCGTAGGACCTGCAGAGGGTGCTGAACATGCGGTTCGAAGCGGTGCCCGCTTAGCTGCTCAACTTAGCGTGAAGTGGTATGTTGCTTACGTAGAGACTCCTACGCTACAAAGATTACCTGCAAAGCGAAGGGATAAGGTCCTCACGATATTAAAGCTAGCAGAGGAATTAGGCGCAAGCACATCTGTTTTAACTGGCGATGATATAGCAAACGCTTTATATGAACATGCTCATCAACTCAACTGTGCAACTCTACTTGTAGGACGGCCCAAAGAATACAAATTTGGCAATTTTATTAGAGCGTTTAATCCAACTCTTACTCGAAAATTAGCCATACTAGCTCCTGAAATTGACATTATTGAGATCAGTACCCCAAATAGTTCTAGGCGTATAGCACCCTATTTGAGTAAAGAATTGATTGAAGATTCCACCAGTCTATTTGAAGGTATAAACTGGCCAAATTACGGTTGGACGCTAGCAGCAGGAATATTCACTACTGCCATTGCATATCCATTCTCAAGTATCTTTGATCAAGCCAATGTCGTTATGCTTTTTCTAATGTACGTTGTAATATGTTCTGTCAAACTTGGAAGAAGGCCTGCAATGTTCGCCGCGGTTTTGGCAGTACTGTGTTTTGATTTCTTTTTCGTACCGCCCCAGTTTTCTTTTGCTATCGCCGACGCTCAGTATTTGTTTACATTTGCAGTTATGTTGGGTGTGGGCTTATTGATTGGTCAACTCACTGCAAACCTTACGTTTTCCGCCAGAATTTCAGCCATTAGAGAGCAGAAAACAAACTATTTATTTGAATTAACCCGAGAACTATCCGCTGCATTGCACTACAAGGAAGTCATAGAAATTGGGGAGGCAACGATCAGTAGGGTATTTGGGGAAGGAGCTCGAATTTTCATAGCCGATGCAGATAATGTTCTCGAAGTTCCCAAGCCATTGCCTGGTGATTTTGATGAAAGTATCGCGGACTGGGCATTTAACAATAGTAAATCTGCTGGCCTAGCGACAAATACCCTGTCAGCCTCAAACTGGCACTATGTGCCCTTGATCGCTCCAATGAATACCCGCGGGGTATTAGCCGTCAAGCCAACTAATGCACGCTGGTTATTAATACCAGAGCAAATAAAGCTCTTAGATACCATGGCTCGTCAAATCTCAATTGCATTAGAGCGTGTTCACTATGTTCAAATTGCGCAGCAAACCACAGTTGAAATGGAGTCCGAGCACCTTCGCAACACGTTGCTAGCTACAATTTCTCATGACTTGAGAACACCATTGACGTCTCTTATCGGATTTGCTGAAAATTTAACACTCGCACAACCTCCCCTAAATCCAGAGCAAAACAGTGCAGCTAAAGCTATACACCACGAAGCCAAAGAACTTTTCGCACTAGTATCAAATTTATTGGAGATGGCAAAATTACAGAGTGGCAAAGTTAACCTGCGCAGAGATTGGCACTCCATTCAAGAAATTGTAGGTACCTCTATTCGACTTTGCCATCAATCCCTGGGGGACTTCAATATCGACAGTCATATCCCTATCGATCTACCGCTCATTCGCTGTGATGCGGTACTAATAGAGAGGGTATTTGTAAACTTGATTGAAAATGCAGTGAAATATGCAAAGCCACATACGGCTGACAATAAGATTATCATTAATGCACATATCATGGATGATCGCTTCTCTATTTATGTACGCGATTACGGACCAGGTTTAACAGGTCCAACAAACGCTAAGGATAACTTTTTATTTGAAAAGTTCACTAGAGGTCAAACAGAATCCACGACCCGGGGCGTTGGTTTGGGGTTGTCCATTGTTAAGGCAATCATTGAGGCACACGAAGGTACAATCACTGCTAAGAATGCAAGCGATAAAGGGGCTATTTTTATGATTAGTTTGCCCATGGAGAGCCAACCTATCATCCCTGCAGATCCAATCCACTAGCCTAAGTCTGCGACTAAACCATGCCCGTTGCTCTTCTTGTTGAAGATGACCCTCAAATCAGACGATTGGTACGCTCTGCGCTTGAAAATGAGGGCTGGTCCGTATTTGAGGTCAATTCAATGAAACGGGGTGTCATAGATGCAGGCACACGCAAACCAGATTTATTAATTGTGGATTTAGGTCTACCGGATGGCTCTGGAATAAATCTAATTAGAGAAGTTAGAACTTGGTCTCAAGTACCAATCATTGTTCTCTCGGCAAGAGTTGATGAGACTGACAAGATAGAAGCACTTGATGCAGGTGCGGATGATTACATGACAAAGCCATTTGGCATTGGTGAGTTATTGGCAAGGTCAAGGGCCAACCTTCGGCGTCCACGCAGAAGCGCACTCAGTGTAGTGGCGGAAAATGAGGATGAAAGCGAATCCGATCCGATATTTAAATTTGGCGATATTGAGGTAGATTTTCTGAGTCGCACAGTTAAACGTCTCGGTTCACAGATACACCTTACCCCCATTGAATATAGACTCTTAACCGTGCTGGTTCAAAATGTGAGCCGCGTTTTAACTCACAAGCAATTGCTGACGCAAGTATGGGGAACTGCGGCCTCCGAACACAGTCACTACCTTAGAATTTATATGGGTCATTTGAGGCAAAAACTAGAAATTGACCCTACCCAACCGAAGCACTTTATGACAGAAACTGGGATCGGCTACCGAATGGTTAAATAAGGAATAGGCTGCAAATAAACACTGAATCATTTTAAAAAGTGTCTATCAGTCTTACTATCTCTCCAAATCCTGAGGCCAGGTGATCAGCCAGTGCAGCGTCTAGCGGTTCTCCCATGTTGTACCCATAAGGCATTAGCCATACACGCATACCTGCATTTTGAGCAGTTTTAGCATCAATAAAGGAGTCTCCAATAAATATTGATTCATCAGTCTTTGCGCCAAACTCTTTTAAACAAAACTCAATACCAGCGGGATTAGGTTTTTTTGTGTCTAGCGTATCGCCACAAACAACAACATCAAAGTAGTCATGCAAATGGTGTGCATTGATTAGGGCCTGCGTGAACTTTGTTTCCTTGTTAGTGACAATAGCCATTTTGACACCCGCACGTTTTAATACACCCAATGTCTCTTGGACTTGTGGGTATAAATAACTCCTAGTGCCGCACCTCATCAAATAAAAATCGTCAAATAGGGCAAACACCTCTGATAATCCCGGCAATTCGCGAATTTGGGCAACAGACACAGCTCGTCCATATGCAAGGCAATTCATTAAGAGCTCACGAGTTCCGTGTCCTATCCAATCTCGAACCTGAGACTGGAGGACCTGGGAGTCACCAATTGCTCGCAGCGTATCGTTGACTGAGTCAGCAATTTCGTGAACAGTTTCAATTAGTGTTCCGTCTAAATCAAATAGTATGGCTTTAAGGTGGGTACGCATTTAGGTTAGAGACTTGGGGATAGGAAATCCAACGAATCATGTTCTTTAAAATCTTGCAAAAGAAAAAAGACCTAGGTATCTTAGCTAGATTTGCATCTAGAAAGAGCCCAGGTCTTTATCTATTAATAACGTCTTAGCTTATAGAACCAGTTATTGGCTAAAAGTAATCGTTGAGTGGTGCCTCAAATCAAGCAGTTTTGATCGCTTCTGCTGTCATTGGAAGTTGTCGCAAACGCTTACCTGTCAGTGAAGCAATCGCATTAGCTATGGCGGGACTGATGAGGGCAGTTGCTGGCTCCCCGATTCCACCTGGTTTTTCGGTACTCTTAACTAATGTAATGTCAAACTCAGGCGCCTGATTCATACGAACCAAGGGGAACTGATGGAAGTTGGTTTGCTGAACCCTGCCGTCCTTAACTGTAATTTCTTGCATGAGCGCTGCGCCCATGCCAAATACGATACTAGACTGAATTTGAGCTTGAACGGTATCTGGATTAACCATGTAACCTAAATCAGCAACAGCAGTTACTTTGTGCACTTTGACATTGCCGTCATCTTGGATTGATATTTCAGCGACTTGCGCCATATAAGTGTCATATCCCTCCATCAAAGCGACCCCAAGTGCACGCCCCTTAGCTAAAGGCTTACCCCAACCGGCTTTTTCTGCTGCAGTTTTTAGGACATTCGCAAAGCGCGGTTTAGAACTTAACAAAGATAGACGATATGCAACAGGATCTGCATTGGCTTTCTTGGCAAGTTCATCGATAAAACTTTCGTTTGCGAATGTATTCATCAAATGGCTCACAGATCTCCAGTACCCGACCCTTAATCCAGCATCGTACTTAACTTGATCAAACTGGGTAGCTGGAATTTCGTAAGGCCCTGCAAGTGCTTCTGCCATAAAAGGATCGGCAACATCAGCAGGTAATCCAAACAATCGGCCCGTAATTGACTGTGAAGTTACTCGGTGCGTTAGCGCACTAGGCTTTCCACTAGCATCAAGCGCTGCAACTAATGTATTCACTGAATGTGGACGGTAAAAATCATGTGTCATGTCATCTTCACGTGACCACAGAAGTTTAACGGGCTTGTTAACTTGCTGAGAGATTTGAGCAGCTTGGACAATAAAATCGAGATCGATTCGACGACCAAATCCGCCACCCAAAAAGGTTGTTCTCAGGGAAACATCCTCTGGTTTGATACCCAAAATCTTTGCAACTGAGCCCTGCGCGCCGTCTTGCCACTGAGTAGGGCCAATAAGTTGCACCTTACCGTTTTTAAACGAAGCCGTAAAGTTCATAGGCTCAAGTGGTGAATGCGAGAGCAATTGAGTTGTGTACTCGGCTTTAACCACTTGCCTGGAAGCAGCGATCACCTCAGCTGGTTTGCCGACGGTCAGCATACCCAAAGATTTGCCATTTACTGACGCATCCTTAGATCCTTGCATCATCGCTTTGCTATCGAGTTTTGCACCTGCACCCTCGTCCCAGACGATCGTCAAGGCTTTTCTTGCCTTATTTGCGCGCCACCAAGTATCTGCAACTACTGCAACCCCGTCTGGAATTTGAACTACGGCGACCACACCAGGCATTTTCTTGGCTGCAGTTGAGTCCACACTCTTAACTGTACCTCCAATAACTGGGCATTGCTCTAATGCCGCGTAGACCATACCCGGCAACACAACATCAATACCAAACTCAGCAGTGCCGTTTGTTTTAGCAGGTGTATCAAGACGCGGGGTTGACTTGCCAACAATCTTAAAGTCCTTTGGGTCTTTAATGAAAGGCTTCTCTGGCACTGGAAGTTTAGAAGCCGCATTTGCAAGTTGACCGTAAGTTGCATGCTTACCCCCTGGTCCAGTGACTACGCCGTCATTTGCAGTCAATTGAGCAACAGGAACGTTCCATTTTGCAGCAGCAGCTGACAAAAGCATTTCTCTCACCTGAGCCCCAGCAATACGCAACTTCTCCCACCCATCGCGCACGGAAGTTGATCCACCCGTCAACTGTGGTCCACCTAGGAGAGGATTACCGTAAGTTTTGGCATCAGGGGGAGCAAAGGAAACTTTAATCTTTTTAAGGTCAACATTGAGTTCCTCAGCTATCAACATAGGCATAGACGTATAAACACCTTGACCCATTTCTGATCTAGCAGAAATAAGGGTAATAGTATTGTCATCAGCGATATGCACCCATGCATTTGGAGTATGAAGAAGGCCAGCTGCGTCAGCGCTGTTGTTGGTTGTCAAAGTAACCCCCATCAACAACCCACCTGTTGTAACAACGGAAGCTTTTAAAAGGGATCTGCGTGATAGGGCAACGCTTGATTGGTTGCTGGTAATTTGGGTATTTTGTGTCATATTCTTATTCCTTTATATTTAAGCACTACGCATGACTTGAGCTGCTTCTTTAATTGCAGCTTTAATGCGTGAATAAGTACCACATCTGCAGACATTCCCACTCATGGCAGCATCAATTTCAGCGTCTGTAGGATTTTTATTAATACTCAGGAGTGCATGCGCACTCATGAGTTGCCCAGATTGGCAATAGCCACACTGAGGAACGTCGTGCTTGATCCATGCAACTTGCAGTGGATGTTTATTATCATGTCCTAAGCTCTCAATGGTCGTGACTTTTTGTCCAGCAACAGATTGAAGCGTGGTTTGGCATGAACGAACTGCTTGGCCATTTACCTGAACTGTACAAGCACCGCAAAGCGCTGCCCCGCAGCCAAACTTCGTACCCGTTAGCCCAAGCTCGTCCCTGATAACCCATAAAAGTGGGGTATCCGTTTCAGCCTTGGCTGATACAGTCTTACCGTTTAACTGAAAAGTTACGCTCATGACATCTCCTATATTTTTGAACAATTTCCGTGGGGTAATTTAACTCAATTAGCAAAAATCAAACTAAGGGTTAGTACCTAAATCCTATAGTACCAACTAACTAGGTCAAGATCATAGATCAAATCAAAGAAAAATTACAAAAGTAAGGTCAAAAACTGTAGCCATAGGATTTGATAATCTCTAGTGCTTTTTTACTTTTCAGATATTTCATAAATAATTCGGCTGCAGGTACATTTTTCCCAGTTTTTAAAAGAACCGCATCTTGTTTGATATTGGCATACATTGAAGTTGGAACAATCCAAGCAGAACCCTGGGTGATATGACCGTCTTTGAATACTTGTGAAAGTGCCACGAAGCCAAGACTTGCAGCCTCAGAATCAACATACAAAAAGGTTTGACTTATGTTTTCCCCCCAAACTGCCTTGGAAAGAATTTGTTTGTCTAAGCCCAACTTTGAGATTGTTTGCATTGCAGCTAAGCCGTATGGAGCTAACTTAGGATCAGCGATTGCAATGTGTTCAAAGTTACCTTTCTTCAATATTTCTCCCCGCTCATCAACAAGTTCAATTTGTTTACTCCAAAGTACCAACTTACCGATTGAATAAGTAAAACGTGTACCAGCAACAATTAACCCTTCCTGTTCAAGTCGCTGAGGTGTCTCCTGATCAGCAGAGAGTAGGATTTGAAACGGAGCGCCGTTTTTAATCTGAGTATAAAACTTGCCCGTAGATCCAACAGCGAGCAATGCTTTGTATCCAGTGTCTTGCTCAAACGCTGCAGCAATCTTTTGCGCTGGGGCTGCAAAATTAGCGGCCACAGCTACCGAAACCTCAGTGGCCTGATCGGATTGAGCTGCTTTAACGACATTGAGCAATGAAGAACCAATCAACAGTAAACCAAAAATATAAATTTTTAAAAAGTAATTCATGAATAATCGAGCCTAGACAATGAAGTACTAATACATTAACTCAAACGCACCTAGCGCCATCAACTTCTATACAAACGCCGCTTACAAAGGCAGCTTCTTCACTGGCTAAATATAATGCCGCGTTAGCTACATCCAGCGCTGTAGAGAAGCGACCCAAGGGAATTGTTGCTATAAATTTATTCAATCGATCTTGATTCAACTCTCCACCGGCAAACTCCTGGGAAAGCCCTGTTTCGGGATTAAAAACAGGATTAATACAATTGACGCGTATGTTATCAGGGCCAAGTTCAGCCGCTAAGGATTTGCTAATCACAATTACAGCACCTTTAGAACCGTTGTACCAAGTAAGACCTGGCCTGGGTCGCACGCCTGCTGTAGAGGCAATATTGATAAATACACCTGCTCCTCTTTTTCTAAATATCGGAGTTACATGAATTGTGGAAAGATAAATACTCTTGACGTTCACATCAAAACATTTACCAAACTCTTCCTCCGTTACCTCAAGAGCTGGTCGATTTCGGTGAGTCCAGCCAGCATTGTTGATCATGACGCTTAAATCTCCGAAATGCTTGATTGTTTCCTCAACCAAATATTTGACATCATTGGATTTGGTTACATCCACAGGTCTAAATATTGCCTCACCACCACTCGATAAGATTTCTTGAACTACTCTATTGCCTGCCTCTGGTCGAATATCACCCACTACAACCCTTGCGCCCTCTTGCGCAAATCGTTTAGCGATTCCCTCACCTATCCCGCCTCCAGCACCGGTTACAACAACAACCTGAGATTCAACTCTTTTTGAAGATTTCATAAAACAATTAATTCCTTCAAGAATTTACTGATACATTGAACCCGCACTATCCCCCTGACTCGCACCATGAGGTTCTAGTGGCAAATTGAGATATTTTTGCTGACTCTCGCACTGACCCATTAGTCACAGCTAGATCATCCCGCGCGTGACCGCCCACAAAACTTTTTCGACTCGCTATCCAGTTTAAACCTAAACGTCAATATCCATGGATTAAAAAATATAAGGCGCAAAATGCGCCTTATAAGTTGGTGGTAATTAATACATTTATCTGTGATTTGGCTTAGGAGCTAGAAAGACTAGAAAGGCACCCAAGAGCATCATCCCAGCTAGTAAATAAACACCCGAGTCTGTAGATTTTGTTGCCTCCTTAATTAAACCCATAATATAAGGAGCACCAAATCCTGACAAATTACCAATTGAGTTAATTAAAGCAATTCCCGCTGCAGCTGCTGTACCACTTAAAAATGAAGTTGGAAGCGCCCAAAATAGTGGAAGTGAAGTCATAATGCCCATCGTCCCAAGGGTCAAAGCTGCCATCGACAAAACTGTATTGTCGTGAAAGACGACGCTCAAGCTCAACCCGATAGCACCAGCAATCCCTGCACCAATAGCATGCCAGCGACGTTCATTTCTCAAGTCTGCACTCTTAGCTGAAAAGAACATTGCAATAACCCCAAAGGTCCAAGGAATTGCACTAAGCAATCCCACATCAAAGGTATCTGTTACGCCGAAGGCCTTAATGATGGTTGGCAACCAAAAACTAATCCCGTAGAGTCCAGATACAAAACAAAGATAAATGATGGCCATGTGCCAAACTCTAATTGAGGTAAGTGACTTAAGGATTGAGAATTCCACCTTGTGCTCGGAATCCTTTGCAATATTAGTCGCAACAACTGCACGCTCGTGATCAGTCAACCATTTTGCATCTGCAACTCTGTCATCTAAAAAATACAGAATCACTAGTCCCATAATCAGACTTGGTATGGCTTCGATAACGAAGAGCCATTGCCAACCCTGGAGATCATAGGCCCCATCCATGCTCTTCATAATCCAACCAGAAACCGGGCCACCAATAATTCCTGCAAAGGCAATTGCAGCTAGGAACATCGACGTGGCGCGCCCTCTTCTTTGCGCCGGAAACCAGTAAGTTAAATATAAAATAATACCTGGAAAGAATCCTGCCTCAGCAATACCAAGCAAAAAACGCATAACGTAAAAAGACGTTGCTGAATTCACAAACATCATGCACCCAGAGATGATGCCCCAAGATATCATGATTCTAAAGATCCATTTACGTGCGCCAAGCCTATGTAGCAAAATATTACTTGGAACCTCAAAAATAAAATAACCAAAGAAAAATATTCCCGCACCTAACCCGTAGATTGCATCCGTTAAATTAAGTGCCGTAAGCATTTGCAATTTAGCAAATCCTACGTTTACACGGTCAAGGTAAGCAACAATGTAGGCCATAAATAGTAAGGGCATTATCCTTAGACTAACCTTGCGGTAAATAGCATCTTCATTGGACGTTTTATTTATTTCATTCATAGTTGTGTATTTAATAAAGGAAGTTAGGTAGCTGTTTCAACAATCGGTTTTCTTAAGTTTGATTAAGCGCAGTGTCAATTCAAACTCGCATCTTAGCCTCAACCATAGCCCCTGCACCACAAGGGTAAACCCACATAAATCTGGACAATTCAGATTCGTTTTGAATTAATGTTTGAGCTCGTGAAGTGTTGCCTGCTCAGCCCAAATCTCCCAGGGCCTATTGACCGCACTATCAATAAAATTACCGGCATTAATTGCTTCGTCTTTGGTGAAGTAAGTAACTTTTCCACCAAGTTGTATTGCCTGCAATTGGAGTTGGGCGTTTCTTTCGGTGTAAATAGCGTGAGATACGGCTACTTTGATCGAGTTACCCACAACCGCCATTCCGTGACCGCGCATGAGTACGACGTTTGAATCACCAAGCTTTTTTGCAAGTGCATTACCTAAAGCTTTATTCTTTACTAGCATATCAGTAGCACCCCCTGCAGTATCGCGTATTTCAAATACAGGCACATCACCCAACAAAAAACCGCTGGTGTTTGAAATTGGCTTTAACGCCACGGTACTTACACTAAAGGGGATAACCCCGGGTGAGTGACTGTGAATGACAGATTGGACATCAGGTCGCAACTTATAGATCTCACTATGTATAAAACGCTCACCATAAGGCACCATCGCGTTTGAACTGATGAGATTGTCATCTAAATCATATTCTAAAATGTCTTGAGCATTAACAGCCGCAGGAGCTCTAGAGCGGGACATAAAGTAGTGATTTGGATTCTTTGCAGATCTCACGCTGATGTGCCCAAAACCGTCAACCACACCTTGATCAGCAATGATGTGATTTGCGATAACCAAATCGGCTATTCTTTGTTTATCTTCCTCATCAGGAGTTAACGCAAAACTGTTGAGTGCATATTGCATCAATACAATGCTTAAACATAATCTATAGATCTTAAAAAATTGATGTCTCATAAGTATTTTCGCCCTAATCTTATTAATTGAATCGAATGCAAGTCAATGAAATTAAACAACTAAAAGTATTTGAAGATTCAGTTTCATACTTTTTCGTTGCATGAAATGAAAATAATAACTCAAATTGTATTTTTTGAAATAAGGGAGTTCCAATGGAAGGGGAGTTCCAATACGCCCTACACAAGCAATCACTTAAAAAAATGACTGGTAATATGAAAAACAATGTAGCTTGACGCATATGCCAAGCCAAAAAGGTACGTCACTGAGATCATTGGGATTCGCCACCCCCCACTTTCTCGCTTTAAAACTGCAAGCGTTGACAGGCATTGCGGTGCAAAAACAAACCAAGTTAAAAGTGATAAAGCTGTCGCAAAACTCCACTGCTGACTGATAATGGGAGCAAGAGCTGAGGATATTCCGTCCTCCCCCATTGATGCTAGAGAGTAGACCGTTCCAAGGGCACTAATCGCGACCTCACGGGCGACCATGCCGGGAATGAGTGCAATACAGATCTGCCAATTAAAACCAATAGATCCCAAAACCCCGGTTAAGTAACCGCCCAAAATTCCTGCAAAAGTATTCTCGATTCGAAGGGGCTGACCATCATGGGGCAAGGGGAAACTAGCTAAAAACCAAATCAATATTGTTAAGAGAAGTATGTTTCCACCTACTCTTTTTATGAAAATAACAGCTCTTTGAAATAATCCTATAAAAACGTTCCATGGATTGGGCCACCTGTAACGAGGCAACTCCATCATTAATGGACGAGCCTGTCGGCCAGCGCGGGTTAACAGTTTAAGCATCCAAGCCACAAAAAGTGCTGCAGCTATACCGGCCAGGTAGAGCGCAAACATAACCAAGCCTTGCAATTCAAAATAACCCCCAACAATCTTTTGAGGAATGAATGCGCTAATCAACAAACTATAAACAGGAAGCCTTGCAGAGCAAGTCATCAATGGAGCTATCAACATGGTTACATATCGATCCCGCAAATTGGGAATCGTGCGCATGGCCATAATTCCCGGAATAGCGCACGCAAAACTAGATAGCAAGGGTATAAATGAGCGCCCAGATAGGCCAACGGAGCCCATCAAGCGGTCAAGTAGGTATGCTGCTCGAGGTAAATAGCCTGACTCCTCTAGCAAAAGTATGAATAAAAACAATATAAGGATTTGGGGTAAAAACGTAATTACGCCCATCGCTCCAGATAGCACTCCATCAACAATTAAACTTGTGCCCCATCCAGGAGAAAAAGAATTAATGATCAGATCTTTTAAATACTCATTAAAATCTTTGATCATATCCATTGGGTAAGTTGACCAAGAAAACATTGCTTGAAAGACGGTAAACAGTATCATCACTAAGACTGCTGGACCAATTAATGGGTGCAAAAGTACTGAGTCGAGTCTGTCACTGGGTGTATGAAAAACGATTTCATCAAGCCCTAACTTTTGTAAGATACTTTGTACGCGGGCATGATCCGTCTCAATTTGTTGCAACTGTTGAGCTGGCTCCTCTGAGTGCGCCTCAAACTTTGGGGAGGTATGCGTATCAATGTCCGGGGTCACAACAGACTCCGAGGGCAAGAATAAATTATTCAAAGTCTCCCTCAATAACTTATCCCCATCCCTAGCAATAGCAACCGTAGGTATAACTTGCAGACCAAGCTCTTGCGAGAGCTTAGGTACATCAATATTAATTCCTCGGCTCTTTGCCTCATCAACCATGTTGAGAGCAACAATGACGGGGATATCCGTGCGCTTAATAGCGAGCACAAATCGCAAACTCATTCTTAAATTAGTTGCGTCTATCACGCAGACCAACTGATCAGGCTTCCTCTCCCCTTTTGCAACGCCTCGTAAAACATCGCAAGTAACGCGTTCGTCGGGCGTGCGCGGATAAAGACTGTAAGTACCAGGCAGATCCAAAACTCGCAAAATCTTTTGATTGTCCAGAATCAACTTACCCTCTTTGCGTTCGACCGTTACACCTGCATAATTTGCAACGTGTTGTTTACCCCCTGTTAGTCGATTAAACAGTGCGGTTTTGCCACAATTTGGATTTCCAACCAAGGCAATCAATTTGCCAGGCGGATGAAAATGGATATGGGATTCGGTCATTTGAATTTAGTATGCTCGATTTAATTTAACCCATTTAAAGTAGTTCGCGTTTTCACTGAGAACTGACTTTTTCAACCCTAACTGTACGAGCTTCAGCTTTTCTAAGTGCAAAAGTTGAAGTCCCAATCCGCACGACCATGGGATCTGAGCCCGGCATGGTTCTTCTGAGCAGCATGACAGATTCGCCTTTTATAAACCCCAGCTCAAAGAGTTGACGCATTCTCTCTTGGTCCACGCCTCCCTCTTGCTCACAGTGGAGTTGGGAGATGCGGTATTTTTGATTTGCGATAGCAAGATCTAGCGTCAACATATAAATCCACCCCCCAAAATTAATACAGCGTGATATTTAGCTACAAGTCTAAATTATAAATGAGAATCATTATTATTTAACAGGGTATGCGCCAACTAAGGCCTTAAAACAAACCTTTTCCAAGTTACCCTGACGTAAATGCCTGAAAACTCTTTAACTTAATGACTCGGGGTGGAAGTAAAATCATGTTTATTTAGTAGGACTTTCCCGAAATGACGCAGCCTCCCTCCCCCGAAATGGCCAAAGACATGGCAAACGCGATTCGTATGTTGGCTGTGGACGCAGTTGAGAAAGCAAAATCCGGGCATCCGGGCGCCCCAATGGGGATGGCAGATATAGCTGAAGTTCTTTGGAACCGTCATCTTCGCCACAATCCCAGGAATCCACATTGGTCCAACCGTGATCGATTTGTTCTATCAAACGGCCATGGCTCAATGCTCATTTACGCTTTATTGCATCTAACAGGTTACGACCTGTCTATAGATGATTTAAAGAAGTTTCGACAACTTCACAGCAAAACCCCAGGTCATCCAGAAGTTGGAATTACTCCAGGGATTGAAACTACAACAGGACCACTCGGACAGGGGATTGCCAACGCGGTTGGAATGGCCCTCGCAGAAAAACTTTTAAGTGAAGAGTTCAACGAAGTCGTTGATGGCCAACATTTAAATATTGTTGATCACTTCACCTATGCATTCTTGGGGGACGGTTGTTTGATGGAAGGCATAAGTCACGAAGTGTGCTCACTTGCGGGAACGCTGAGACTCTCCAAGCTGATTTTTCTCTATGATGACAACGGAATTTCAATTGATGGGCATGTAGAGGGTTGGTTCAACGATGACACGCCTAAACGCTTTGAGTCCTATGGTTGGAATGTCATACCTCACATTGACGGCCATAATCCGCAAGCCGTGGATCAAGCCATTTTGCAGGCGCAGAGTCAAGCAACGCATGCCGATGGCCGCCCCACTCTCATCTGTTGCAAAACAGTTATTGGCAAAGGCTCCCCCAACAAGGGTGGATCACACGATGTGCACGGATCAGCCCTTGGTTCTGCAGAAATTGCCGCGACTCGCGTTGCACTTAACTGGCCACATGAACCGTTTGTAATTCCTCCTGCAATTAAAGCGTCATGGGACGCTTGTGAGCGCGGTAAACAAAATGAAGATCGATGGAACAAAGTGATGTCAGAGTACCGCACACAGTTTCCTGCAAAAGCAAAGGAGTTTGAGCGCCGCATGAAGGGCGAACTCAGCAGTGAGTTCAAAGACTCTCTAAAGTCCCTATGCGAAACCATAGCGGCCAAAGGGGATCCGGTTGCAACCCGTAAAGCTAGTCAAAATGCACTTGATTTACTGGCACCCTTAGCACCTGAGTTTTTTGGAGGCAGCGCAGACTTAACAGGATCGAACTTAACTAACTTCAAAGGCTGTAAAACAGCTAAACGTGATCAGTGGGGTAACCACATGTCCTACGGCGTACGAGAGTTTGGTATGGCGGCCATCATGAACGGAGTTGCGTTGCATGGGGGCTATATTCCCTACGGCGGTACATTCCTTACTTTTAGTGATTACAGTCGCAATGCAATCAGAATGGCCGCGCTAATGAAACTGCGCGTTATTCATGTAATGACACATGACTCTATTGGGCTTGGCGAAGACGGACCAACCCATCAAAGTGTTGAGCACATTCCCTCCCTTCGCTTAATTCCCGGTCTTGATGTTTGGAGACCTGCAGATGGACTTGAGACGTTGGTTGCCTGGGCAGCCTCCGTAGAAAGGAGTGATGGTCCATCACTTTTAGCCCTATCTAGGCAGAACTTGCCGCGATTGCTTGACAAAGCAAGTTCAGAGTCAGATGTTCGTAAAGGCGGGTACATACTAAAGGACATTGCTGGAGCTAAGGCTGTAATATTAGCTACGGGGTCCGAGACTTCTATTGCTCTAGAAGCTCAGGCTAAATTAGCAGATGCAGGGATCCCAACCCGCGTGGTGTCAATGCCGTGCACCAACATTTTTGATCGTCAAAGTTCGCAGTATCGATCCAGTGTTATCCCTACAAACTTACCCGCTGTTGCAATTGAAGCGGCTCAACCCGATTTCTGGCATAAGTATGTCGGTAGAGCAGGAAAAGTAATCGGTATCTCCACCTTTGGAGAGTCTGCACCCGCTGCAGATTTATACAAGCACTTTGGAATTACTGCTACTGCAATTGAAGGCGCTGTAAAGGCACTCGTTACCTAAATTTAAAACTTTGAGACTCTATCTGTAGGAATGCGCCACATTCTTCGAATAAAACACAAACCAATATCAATTTATAAGCGATCTTGGTTTGTGTAATTTAAAACATCTTATTAATTTACGCTGAATAATTCAACTTCAAACATCAAAGTTGCGTTAGGTGGTATTACACCTCCAGCACCCCTAGCTCCGTAACCCATTTCCGGTGGAATAAGTAAGGTTCTCTTACCCCCAATCTTCATCCCTGCGAAACCTTCATCCCATCCGCGAATGACATGACCTTGCCCAAGGGGAAAATTAAATGTTTGTCCTCTATCAACCGAGCTGTCAAATTTTTGTCCTTTCAAATCAGAAGCATTTGGGTCAATGAGCCAACCGGTGTAATGGACTGTGACATTTGCACCAGGGAAGGCCTCTTCACCGTGCCCAATCGCTGTATCAATTTTGTGAAACAAGCTCAGATCTAAGCCGCCTAAGGTGAGATTGGCCTGGGGCTGATCATTTGGATGATCTGACTGATGGTTATGCTCACTTGAATGGTGCGCATGAACATTTTCATCCCTATGACCGTGATCTGGATGTCCCGAGCTAGCGGCATCCGATGATTTTTGCGCGAATATGGATTGGAAAAACCCAGTTACACGGTGATAAAGACGCTGAAATAAGTTTTGTTCCACGGTAGTCTGTCTCTTTATACAAAAGAGCCCATTATAGTTAACTCCAAAACCAAGTAGCGGCATGAAAATTAAGCCCCCCCTGAACCCTAATTACAGCTGGTCTGGTTTAACGCAATTGCAAAATAAATCTAAATTAATAAGACAAATAACTGATTTCCATTTATTGGCCACAAACCCGGCTAACTTACAAAATCAGATTGATTCATCTTGAAAGGATGACCATAATTCTGAGCTTGCAATTTATGCATCTATGTCGAATTAAATTTAATTTAATTTAAATTTAATTAACTCGCTATTGAGTAGTTAGCCGATTCGTTATATGATCGGGGTTATTACCTATAAGGTATGAGCTACGTACAGATCTTAACGCCAGGCATGGCAAGAGATCTAGTGATTTAAAAACAAGGAACAGTTATTTTGAACGCGGAAATAGAAAACATCTTAGAAATTACAAGTTCTAATGTATATCAGGGAATTGAAGTGAACGATACATCAGAGATGCAACGCAAATCTCAAATCGTTCAAGATCTCATTAAGCTCATCAATGCAAAACAACTAAGTCCAGAGGCGGCTGCTGAATTGCTAGAAATCGATTTGGCTAATTTGTATCGAATCAAACGTGGACAATTTAGGGAGATTAGCGAGACCCAACTCCTTGAAATGATTCAAAAAATCAACTCTTAATTTCCCACTTTAACCAAGGGTTGAATTGGGTTTTGGGGAAATAGTCTGTGGGGTACGGCTTTTTAACCATAGATTTTGGCAAACCACTCACATAATTCTGTTTCAAAGGAAGCGCTCTTTATTGAAAAAGTTTCATTTAAAAAGAATTAAAATCTTTAGATGAGTGAACTTAAGCAGACCAAAATAACTGGACTTGATTTATTACTCATATTTTGTGTAACCCTAATTTGGGGTTCAACTTATCCGGTAATGAAATTTGCCGTGAGCCATTACCCACCTGGCATTTTTAGGGCTTTCACATTTTTGGTAGGTGCTGCTTGTGTGGGGCTCTACGCTCATATACGAGGAGAAAGCCTCCTTATTCCGACTTGCGAGCGTTGGACAATTGCGAAATTGAGCTTGGTGAACATGGCAATGTGGCACCTGGGCATTATTTACGGGATAAAACTACTGAATTCAGGGCGGGCGGCAATTATGGGATACACAATGCCCGTTTGGGCCTTGCTGACCAGCGTCATTTTGTACAAAGCCCCTCTCAACAAGCGTGCGCTTTTAGGTGTAACTAGTTCCTTGACCGCCACTGTACTGCTTGGAGCAGATGAGTTCACTAACTTTGCAGGTCATCCGTTAGGGGTAATTCTGACCGTTAGTGCGGCATTCTTTTGGGGGCTAGGTACAACTTTGCTCAAACACTCAAAGCTCAGCATATCCTCAATTGCACTTACCTTTTGGATGCTAACTTTTGGATTTGTTTTTTTTACCATCATTGGACTGTTTTTTGAGAATCAAGTCTGGAGATGGCCAAATCTACTTGAATGGCTTGCAATTATTTACTCTGGAGGACTCTCATTTGGAGTGGGATACGTAGCATGGTTCCTTGTTGCTAGAAAGTTAACCCCAGTCACTAGTGGTTTATCAATCATGCTTGTGCCTGTGCTGGGACTGCTCAGCGGAGCAGTTTTCTTGGGTGAACAGATCTCGTATACTGATATTGTTGCACTTTTATTAATACTGTTCGCAATTTTGTTAGTCTTGACCCCTTCAAAAATTTAAATATACCAACTGAAATTTTAGTTTTAGTTTTAGTTTTAGTTTTAGTTTTAGTTTTGATTTTGATTTTAGTATTACGAATTAAATCAACGTCTACAAAACCTTTATTTATCTGCCAAAAAGGCAATCCAAAATCTTTAAAAAATAACTCTTTTCAGGCCAGCGAACAATACCGAAGCATATGCCTCAGTATCTGCCTTTTAGAGTAACAAGCCCCCCAGCGTAGGAAGGCCAAGTGCACTTTGCCCGTAAGCAGCCGCGTGGACATCCCAAGTCAATGCGATATGCGATGAAGCTGCGTGTATATCTCTAAATTGCCTTTGCAAAGGCAGGTGAGAAGATAAACCAGCTGCTCCTGCTGCAGGCATCAATGCGTCAACACTACGTACTGCCAACTGCGTCGCAAAAGCCGCATTGCGCTTCCACCTCAGTTTGGTCTCAACACTTGGAAACTCTTGTCGATCGACCATTTGCTCCAAATCCGTCCAATCGCGACGTATCACAGACTCAGCAAACTCTACACAAGCCGCCGCCTCTGCAATGCGAACTTGAACCGGAGTAAGCTCAGCGAGCCTAGCGCCTGTGTAAGTCCCTGCTCGCTTGATCATTGTTGCTGTAAATTGTTCGACTGCTGCTTTTGCAGTACCCAGTGGAATAATGCAAAGTACATAAGCAAAGGCCGCAAAAGTTGGCATCTGAAACATGGGGTTATCATAAATTGCGGCGCCTGGTAGGTTTTGACCTGCAGCAAAAACTTCTGCTGAAACGCTACAGTGCTCGGGCACAAAAGTCTCCGCAATCTCCACATCATGACTCCCTGTCGCTGTGAGTCCGTAGGCATGCCAATTATCCAAGCTCTTAAATGCGGGACGAGGAATTACAAAGAAACGTCTCTCAGGTGCACCCCCCACGCGTTCTGTCATTGCACCAACGAACATCCACTGAGATGCGTCAACACCGCTCCCAAATGGCCATTTACCACTCACCATATACCCACCCTCAACAGGGGTTGCTTTGCCGCAAGGAAAAGCAAGTCCAGTGGTCACTAAAGCGTTCGGATCTTCACCCCAAACATCCTCTTGTGCCTCTAAGCTTAGTTGGCCAATATTCCACGAGTGGGAAGCTAAATTGGAGTAGACCCAGGCAGTAGAGGCACATCCTTTGGAGATTTCAAGCACAACATCCATAAGAGTAGTCAAACCGAGTTCTGAGCCCCCGTACCTCTTGGGCTGCATGAGGCGCATTAGACCTGCTTCATGTAAATCTTTGATCGTATCTGGATGTACTCTTCTTAAAGACTCGGCTTGTGCTGCTCGCTCTGCGAGTTTAGGAACTAGTTTGGAAGCTGCTTTAACCGCTTGCTCGTGGGTTAAGGCGATCCCATGGTGTTTAGCCGTAAATGCAGATTTGTCGCTCTTGGGTATTACTTTTAAGTTCAAGGTAGATCTCCTCATTTGTGTAAACCATGCTCTACGGCACTTATGTATCAATCACTCCCCTAAGCTTGCGTCTCGCAGTTAACGTCGAAGACCCAAAGCACAGGAAATAAAGTTAATAACAATTGCGTTGATGAATTTTTTTTAGAAAACTAGGATACTAATCGCATTGGATAAAGAAAAAGAAGTTATCCATTTATTTTGAGATACACCGAATAAAGCGAAGTCGTACCGCAAATAAACAGTCTGTTTCGCATTCTTCCACCAAATGCCACATTGGCAACCATCTCTGGAACACGAACCCGACCAATCATTGCGCCCTCACGGTTGAAGCATTGAACACCTTCTGCAGAACTGCTCCAAACTCGGTTTTCATTATCCACTCTAAACCCATCAAAAAACCCTGAGCTGCACTCAGCAAATACCCCAACATCCCTTAACACAGCCCCCTCCCCAATCACCTTAAATCGCCTTATGTGGCGAGGTCCCTGGGGAGACTCTGTACCTCCGCTATCGGCAATAAAGAGCTCACTCTCATCTTTAGAAAACGCCAGTCCATTGGGATGATCGAAATCATCTGCAACCACTGTTAATTTATTTCGCGACGGATCAAATCTATAGACAAAGCAACCCTTTTGCTCCCGAGGCTGAACCTGCCCTTCATAGTCAGCGATGATTCCGTAATCAGGATCGGTGAACCAAATTGTTCCGTCTGACTTGACTACGACATCATTGGGTGAATTCAGGCGCATACCCTCGAAACGATCAGCAATTACGGTAATTCGGCCGTCGTGTTCAGTTCGCGTAACACGTCGGTTAAAGTGCTCACAGGTTATAAGCCTGCCCTCAAGGTCACAGGTATTGCCGTTGGCAAATCCAGAAGGTTCTCTAAAAGTTGATACTGAGCCATCTGTATCATCGTATCGCATCATTCTATTATTTGGTAGATCAGAGAAAATTAAGTACCGCCCCCCCCCAAACCATGCCGGTCCCTCAGCCCATCTTGCGCCAGTCCAAAGGCGATCAAGTCGTGCATGACCGATAAAGCACTTTGAAAATTCGGGCTCAAGAACCTCAAACCCACCATTCTCTAATTCACCATAAAACATATTTGCACACCCTAAGTTCACTACAAATCAGTCAATTTAATCCAACAACAAAATTCCCGCTCATATTAAATGGCACACAAAAGAATTAAAGAATATGAATTCTCCCCTCTCCCAAATTGCCCAACACCCAACCAAGCCCTATTAACCCAAATGGGAACTGGAATATTGGAATTGTAAAGTTCGTAGGTATGCAGGACTCTTGTGATTAAACAAGGCTTGATTTTTGATTATGACTTAAAATAGTCAAAGGTCGGGCTCCAAGCCCCGCAAGTAATACTGAATAACCCGTACTTAACTGTTATATATCAAGAGCCATTAGCAAGAATTCATGGTCACTTGCAAATTTAGAATTGAGCCACATGTCTGCACGAGCCGTAAGCAAATGGCTTGGGCACTACTTACGCTTTTAACAACTTGCTTTTTGGTATCCCAGTTTTTTGGCCTCATTCACAGCATCTACCACCCGAGCCCGCTTGGTTTGATACATCAAACGAACCAGCCATTCAACGCTCAAGTTACCCCTACAAAACCGCTAACCGGCAGCCACACTCCAAGTTCTGCTGCTTTTTTGGACTCTCACTTTGGTTATGTCGGCTCACAAGTTTGCTCATCACAGCAGTGCGAAAACGAGAGCACTCCAAGTTGCAACTTATTTGAATCTCTAATGTTGGGGGTGTGCCTAGGCTCATCCATTTACGTACTCTTACTCTTGAAGAATGCTTTTTGCATAAATCCCCCACTTTCAATTTATTGTGCTTTGCTTACTGCGCATTGCAACTATCAATCCCGAGCACCGCCTACCCTAGGTTAGTATCATTCGCGGATTTGTAGGGGGTCTGTTTTTAATAGCTTCAAGTGGTTTTTT
Source organism: uncultured Burkholderiales bacterium (assembly GCA_903896615.1). Lineage (GTDB taxonomy): Bacteria > Pseudomonadota > Gammaproteobacteria > Burkholderiales > Burkholderiaceae_C > Limnohabitans. The sequence continues at coordinate 6,182 of CAITYM010000042.1, read as the reverse complement.
TATTAACCCAGAAGATTAGCCTTCTATCTAATACATCTCTAATATAGCTAAGAGTCATGCTCTTAAATGCATTGCTCCAATTGGTGAGAATAAATTGTGAAGACCAAGAAACCTTGCTCCATGGCTGATCACTGGGCTAAGCAAATTTTTAAAAAATATGTATTGAGGAGAATGCCTTTAAGGATCACCTCAATTTGGCCTAAGCCCAAGGCTTTTAAATCCTTTAACTTGTTTACTTTATTAATTTTTTTAAATTTACTGTTTAAAGTATTTGTGAGACCCATCCAGTTGGGGCTTTGCACAATAATTTTTTTTCCCGCCTATGCGCAAAATATTGAAGGGCACATTCAAGACAGCCTTGGGCGACCACTGGTAGGCGTTCAAATTAACTTGCAAAATGCACAAGGCGGCATTTTATCAACCGCCCAAACCAACGAAAAAGGTATTTACTCATTCAAAGATTTACACAGTGGAACCTATGCACTAGAGGCTCAAAAACCAGGTTTTTCAACTGGCGTTGGAATCAGCGTTGTTGATCAAACAGGTTCGACTAAAACAGATATCACCTTAGCTTCAGAGGAAGCTCTAGAAATTAATTTATTTGCTAATCTAGTCGAAACTCAGCGAATTGAAGTCTCCTCAAAAACCGGGGGCAGCAAGTACCATTTAACGGCGAAAGACATTGACCAACTCCCTCAGGGTGATAGCACACCTCTAAATCAGGTACTCTTAGACGCGCCTGGGGTGGTTAACGATTCTTATGGACAAATACACGTAAGAGGCGAACACGCCAACGTTCAGTATCAGGTGAACGGTGTAACTCTACCTCAAGGTTTAAGCGGATTTGGACAAAATTTGGACACCCGTTTTGCGCAAAGCGTAGATCTTCTGACTGGGGCATTGCCTGCTCAATATGGATTCAATACGGCGGGTGTCGTAGATATTACAACAAAGTCAAAAATTGAGGAAAGTGGATCCATGGGTATCTATGCGGGCTCTTATCGAACGCTCAATCCAAGCTTCCAATACGGAGGTTCAAACGGAGATACATCTTACTTTTGGACGGGTTCTTTTCTTACGAATAACAGCGGTATTGAAAACCCAAATAGCAATGTAACCCCCTATCACGACCTTACGCATCAAGGTAGAGGGTTCGGATACATCTCTTACCTAGTAGATTCAACGACCAAATTATCACTGATGGGGGGCACATATTCCGGGGCCTTTCAAATACCTAACAACCCAGATCAACCGTGGGGCGGTAAAAGTCTCAGAACAGGTGTGAGTGGTAACCCATCCGTAACTTTTGATTCTATAAATTTAAACGATCAACAATTTGAAAGAAATGAATTTCTTGTCCTATCAATTCAAAAATCTGTTAACGACAACATTAACTATCAGACATCTATTTTCACCAATTATTCAACGACACATTACCTGCCAGACATAATAGGTAATTTATACTTTAACGGAGTTGCATCAAATGTGCTTAAAAGCAGTGAGACCACAGGCCTGCAGTCTGATGCCACCTATAAACTCAATGAATTGCATACATTAAAACTAGGCATGATTGGACGCGTAGAGAATGTATCAACGCGGGACGACTCATCCGTTTACCAACTCACCCCAGGAACGACGAATATTTCTGGCTCCGGCCCTATAAGTATTACGGACGACAGCAAAAGAAATGGCAATTTACAAATTGGCATTTATGCACAAGATGCATGGGCAATTAGTAGTAAATTAACTCTTAACTACGGACTTAGATACGATTACTTTTCAGCCTTTGTGAGCGGCAATCAATTAAGCCCGCGACTAGGCTTTGTATTCAAACCTTCAGATTCAACCACAGTGCACACAGGTTATTCCCATTACTACACCCCTCCCCCCAACGAACTGGTTTCAACAACGACTCAAAGTGCTTTTGCAAATACAACCAATGCTATACCTGGCTTAAACTCCCCCGTTAAGGCAGAAAGCGGTGATTACTATGATATTGGGATTAATCAAAAGGTAAATCAAAAATACTCCACAGGGATTGATGCCTACCTAAAGAATACACAAAATACCCTTGACGAGGGACAGTTTGGACCTGCACTTATTTTGACACCGTTCAATTATGCGTACGGAAAAATATATGGTCTTGAGTGGAGCAACACTGTGAAGATAGGAAACCTCAGTACTTATTTAAATATTTCTGACAACGTAAGTCTTGCCAGATCCATCATCTCAAGTCAGTACCTCTTTGATCAACAAACACTAAATTACGCATCTAACAATTGGGTCAATGTTGATCACGAACAGACCCATTCGCTCACAGCCGGTGGGACTTACCGTTGGAGGGATATTCACTTTAGTGCTAGTATGATTTATGCAAGTGGTCTTAGAAATGGATTTGCAAATACAGGTACCCTCTCTCCCTACACAGTTTTAAACTTGGGAGCAAGCAAAACAATTCAAACCATTGGCCTTGGGCCTTTGGAATATCGATTGGTTATCAACAACGCCCTTGACCACGTATACGAGATTCGGGACGGTAGCGGCATCGGCATTTACGCACCACAGTACGGGCAAAGAAGAGCAATTTACACAGGGATTACGAAAAGGTTTTAAAAAAATTCCAATTCCTAAATTACAGCTTAGAGCTTAAGTTTTCTAAAGCGTTAATTCAATATTTTTACCGGAGTCAATTTTATGCAAGACATTTACGAAGCCTTAGGCGCTATCAAAGCAGGAGGGGCAGTTGTTTACCCACTTTTTGTTTTAGGAATAATCGCCCTTGTCATAATAGTTGACAAAATTTATGTTTATTCTCGGTTTATGCAGCTCCCTGAATCGATTGAACAACTCATTGAGAGCTACGGTTTTGATTGGGCTGCTCTTGAAACATCTATTCATAATTTAGGTAGTAACAATTATTACTCTAGATTTATTGGTGTAATCATGCAAAACAAATCCCATCCCGCCTGGTGGGTTGAGTCACGTGCTAATGATGAATCCCAGCTAATAGAAAAAGCACTGAATAGATATCTTTGGATACTCGAAACTATAGTTACCGCCGCACCCCTCCTAGGCCTATTAGGCACAATAACCGGGATGATGCACTCCTTTGAACTCTTTGGTGGCTCGGGGCTTGTAGACCCTACTGGTGTTACTGGAGGTGTTGCACAAGCTTTAATTGCCACAGGTATTGGATTATTCATTGCAATCATTGCGCTTTTTGCGTTTAACTATTTCTCTAAGCAACAAGCAGAAGCGATGGATGAGTTAGAAAGACTTGGGACCCGGTTGCTTGATAGCATTCGAATGGCAGAGGAAAAAGGCAATGTAATTCCAAAGGGAGTCTAAGATGAAGATTAAACGTTCCAGATCGACCAAAAAAGGACGCATCGAGATCATTCCAATGATTGACGTGATGTTCTTTTTGTTAGCCACATTTATGCTTGCGTCCCTGTCGATGCAAAACCTTCACTCTTTGCCTGTCAACCTACCTGAGGGGCACGCTGATCCTGTTAAAGCGGTGACTCCAGTTACGCTCACCATTACTAAGGAGAGCAACATTTTTCTGGATAAAACAGCAGTCACGATTGAGTCCCTAGCTTCAACCCTAAAACCCATGCTAATCAGCGATCAAACCAGCGTTATTGTCTCGGCTGATAGTGCTGCTCCAAATGGCATAACGGTACAAGCTATGTTAAGGGCAAGACAAGCAGGGGCACAACACTTTTTAATTGCAGTCAAGCATGTCGACTAATCAAGCGCATAGCACGAGCTCCCAAGCACAGTGCTTTGATGATCCTATCCGTCGTCTTTTGTGGACCTTACCCAGTGCGGTTGTGATTTGGATGTTCCTGCTTGCTTTGCTCTCAATTGGCCTGAGCGGTTCAAACTCAAGTACCCCCCAGCCCTCACAGATGCAAGCTGAACTCATAGAGCAAGTTGAATTAGCAGCTCAGACGAAAGTTACACCTCCTCCTAAAGTTAAGATTGAGTCATCCCCTGCCCAGATTGCACCTCCCCTAACACCTACCCATACCCGTAACAGCGCGAGCCTTACCCCCTTAACAACCCCCTCACCCACTTCTTTACCAAATCCCGCACCGGCACCTTTAAAGCCCAACAGTGAACAAGGGGGACAGAACGTCAATACTGAGACCAACACTACAAGTAATACGGCAGGGCCTCAAACTACCCAAAGCGCTGCGCGCGCGCTGCTTCAACCGATGCCGCAAATACCTGACAGCCTTCGCGAGGAGGCTCTACAAGCCCAAGCTATCGCGCGGTTCACGATTAGTGTGGACGGAGCGGTAAGTGTTGAATGGGTTAAACCCACACAAAATCCAACCCTAAACCGCTTGCTACTGAGTAGTCTTACAAACTGGAAATTCTTCCCCGCTTTAAAGGACGGCCATCCCATAGCTTCGACTCAGGAGATCGTCATTAAAGTCCAAGTCAAGTAGGGCAGAGGTTTGCTTTTTACGTCACCCCCCATGCGCTCACTTGAGAGAACCGCTGATCTAACTTTTGCTAGCCCAACCCGCAAAATCGATCATTTTCAGGGGCGGGTGAACAATTGATTAAACTCAGTAACACTTGTTGGAATAACCAAAAAAAAACCACCTGCTCTTAAAAGCAAGTGGCTTAAATCTCAACCTTGGTAAAGGTTGAATCGACCCTGATTGGGATCTCTTTAATAAATCTTTAAAACGAGGTCAAAACTGTTGGGCAAGCGCTTCACCAGCCCTAGCCAAAAGTGCCGCATCCACCCCAACAGCAGTAAAGGTACTTCCAGCCTTTATGTATTGCTTAGCCAAAGTCGAATCCCCAGTAAGTATCCCGGCACCCTTACCGCAGGCCCGAATACGTTTGATCGCATCCTCAATGGTTTTGATGACGGTTGGGTGACTTTGTTGGCCTGGGTACCCTAGACTGGCCGATAAATCAGCTGGCCCGATAAATACGCCGTCAACACCGTCCACACTAGCTATGGCCTCTAAATGATCAAGAGAGGTCTGGGTTTCAATTTGAACCAATAAACACAACTCAGCTTCACAGACCTTCATATAGTCTTTGACACGACCAAACTGAGTCGCTCGAGTTACATTACTCACCCCCCTTATTCCACGGGGAGGGTATCGCATCGCACGAACTGCATTTTCTGCCTCACCAGCTGTTTGAACATAAGGCAACAAAATGGTCTGAACACCAATGTCTAGTAAGCGCTTGATTAGAAGTGTGTCATTCCATACAGGGCGTACCACCGCATTTACGGGGTACCCAGCCAAGACCTGTAATTGACCCAAAATAGTATCCATCTCATTAGGTGAATGCTCCATATCCAAAAGCATCCAATCAAACCCTGCACCAGCTAATACTTCTGTAGAGTAGGAACTTGAAAGTGTTGTCCACAACCCCTTTTGAGGGGTGCCATTTATCAAAGCCTCTTTAAATTTATTTTTCTGGATGTTCATACTTTTGAAATGCAAAGACATGAAAGATAGTCAATATCAAAATAATTCTTCTAATTCCGATTCTTAGCTGCCTAAAGCTACAGATTTTGACACCGTAGTTTATAAACTTATGGAGTTAATGGTCAAAAAAAATCACAGTATAAAACTGTGATTCGATTATTTTGTGAACAAACTCGAAATCGCGCTAGAACTGACAAATCTCTAAATCCAGCTGAAAATTGCGATTTAACTCAACAAGCCAGTTCTCACATAGTTGCTTAGTTGCTTAGGCCTTAAGACCACGCATGTCACCGTAAATGCGCGCCGCAGGTCTGCTTTTTTGCTCTGCCTCCTGAGCAAGTTGTGCTCGTAACCGGTCAAATGAGGCTTTAATTTTTGTAGCCTCATATGAGACTTTCAAAAATCGTTGTTCAAATCTTAAAACCAATGAGTCAGCCGATTGTGTGGACTTTTCCATTTTCATACCTTAGTAATCAATGGATATTTAACGCAGCTGACTCGCAAATGGTGCACACAAGTTTCAAATATTTTTAAAATAATTTACAAAGCAATTAAATGAATACTAATTATTTAATAAAAAGCCGGTTTTTGCCCATTAAAGGGCGTAAAAGAAGGATTAATCCAGAATTGGTGCGCTTATTTCTGTACTTGAACCGGATAATTTGCCGGTCTTTTCATTTGTAATTGCAGCACTGGACGTTTGTCATCCTT
>CAITYM010000041.1 GCA_903896615.1 uncultured Burkholderiales bacterium | reverse complement strand
GGTGGGACCCAAAAGGCCAGATCTAGAATTAGAACCAATACTTAAACCCATACCAGCACCCGGCCACGTCCCAAGCCCAGACGCTTGCCCCGCTTTGTGTATCGATTGAATTGAAGAATCTTTTGGACCTTTTTTATTTTGTATTGAATCAGTAGACATCATTTAAAAGCTTAGAGTACTTACTTACAAAGTGAGTTAAAAATTTCTTTTGTCCCGTCTTTTTAATACGAACTAATACGAACTAATACGAACTGGCCTACTAGTGTGCCTTATATCAGTGTGCCTTATCCCAATTAAGCCCCACACCCAATTCTGCCAACAAAGGAACTTTTAAATTAGCCACACTCGCCATCAAGTGAGGTATGGTCTCTTTTAACCAATCAATCTCATCGTCTGGCACCTCAAAGACCAGCTCATCGTGAACTTGCATGATCATTTTGGTCTTCTTGGATAACTTGTCCAATTCATTTTGCACACTAACCATACTCATCTTGATCAAATCAGCGGCGGTGCCTTGCATAGGAGCGTTAATGGCTGCCCGCTCAGCCCCCGATCTCCTGGGACCATTGGGTGAGTTGATCTCAGGCAAATACAAGCGCCTGCCAAACACGGTCTGAACAAAACCCATTTGTTTGGCCATGGCACGCGTCTCCTCCATGTAGCGTTTAACACCCGCAAATCTTTGAAAATACCGATCTATGTAATTCTTAGCAGCCGTATTATCAATACCTAGTGCCTTAGCAAGTCCGAAGGCACTCATACCGTAGATCAAACCAAAATTGATGACCTTCGCGTAGCGACGTTGCTCGGAGCTCACCTCTTGAGGGGCTAAAGCAAAGATCTCCGCTGCCGTAGCCTTGTGTACATCAATACCCTCATGAAAGGCCTTGAGCAGAGCCTCATCCTCACTGAGATGAGCCATGATCCTGAGTTCAATTTGACTGTAATCTGCGCTTGCAATCAAACTCCCCGCAGGTGCAATGAAGGCTTCACGCACCCGCCTACCCTCTGGGGTTCTGATGGGTATGTTTTGTAAATTAGGATCGTTGCTGGACAAGCGTCCCGTAACTGCTACGGCCTGTGCATAATGGGTGTGCACACGCCCCGTAGCAGGATGCGCCATCTGGGCTAGTTTGTCTGTGTACGTGCTCTTTAATTTGGAGATCCCGCGGTGCTCAAGGATTTTGGCCGGCAAGGGATAATCTTCAGCCAACTTTTCAAGCACCTCCTCATCAGTACTGGGCGCTCCTTTGGGTGTTTTTTTGATTACGGGTAGACCTAATTTATCAAAGAATATTTCAGCAATTTGCTTGGGCGAACTCAGATTAAAAGGTTGTTCAGCGAGTAAGTACGCATCGCGCTCCAACTCCCCAATCCGCTCCCCTAGTTGTTGACTTTGTTTGGCAAGGGTCTGTGCGTCTATTAATACGCCGTTTCGCTCAATCCTAAATAATGTCTCACTGCTTTGAATTTCCAACTGGTAAATAAAGTTAAGTTTCTCATCACTCTCAATCCTAGGCCATAGGCACAAATGAACATCCAGAGTTTGATCCGTATCCTCACATGCATAATGGGATGCTTGCGCAATCTCTACTTGATTGAATTTAATCTCGTGCGCTCCCCTCCCGCACAAAGACTCATAAGTAATTCCAGTCCTCCCCAGATGACGCTCTGCAAGGCTAGATAAGCCGTGGGGCCGGTGCACCTCTAAGACATAACTTTGAAGCATCGTGTCATGTACGAATCCACGAACATGAATACCGTGGTTGGCAAAAACGTGTCTATCGTATTTAATGTGCTGGCCAATCTTGAGCGCTTTTGGGTCTTCCAACCAACCCTTTAGTTTGCTTAAGACTTCATCTATTGGTAACTGATCTGGGACACCAGGATAATCATGGGTTAGGGGTATATATGCACCCTCCCCCACTTTGACACTAAAGCTAATTCCCACAATTTTGGCCTGCATATCAACAAGTGAAGTCGTCTCTGTGTCCAGTGCAGACCACTGAGCGCTTTTTAATTTCTCCAACCAACGATCAAAGCTTGTCCACTCCGTGATGGTCTCATACTGAGTGGGCCCAGTTAAAGCGCTTTTAGGGGAAGGGGTATCTTCTTGAGAATCACTCCAAGTGCCTTGCAAAGTGCTCGCGCTAGCACTTGAGGCTTTAGCACCCCCCGAGCGAACACCACCAACATCGGTTGAAGATAAAGCGTCTGCGTTTGGTGCAGATTCAAAGCTTTTAACAAGCCCCTTGAACCCGTAGGTTTTATAAAAGCTCAGCAATGCATCTTGATTGGGCTCACCCATTTTGATTTCGTCAAACTCAGGTAACCCTTTGAGTTGCTGGGTCAAATCACAATCGGTTCGAATGGTTAATAACTCTCGCCCCTTGGGCAGCCAGTCCAAGGCCTTACGCAAGTTCTCACCAACGACCCCTTTAATAGTAGGTGCAGCTTGTATGATGTTTTCTAAATTACCAAATTCGCTCAACCATTTCACAGCCGTCTTTGGACCGACTTTCTCAACTCCTGGCACATTGTCAACCGTGTCACCCACCAAAGTCTGGTAATCAAGCATCAAGGAGGGGGGAACGCCAAACTCTTGAGTAACGCCTTCAATATCTCTTTTTTTCCCACTCATCGTATCCATCACCCAGATATTTTCATTGACGAGTTGACTCAAGTCTTTGTCACCACTGGAGATGATGGTCTCAATGCCTTTTTGATCCGCCTTATGCGCAAGCGTGCCAATCACATCATCGGCCTCGACCCCAGGGACCGCTAACACATGCCACCCTAAGAGCCTAACTACTTCATGGATCGGATCAATCTGCGCGCGCAGATCAGGGGGCATTGGGGACCTATTTGCTTTGTATTGTGGGTAAAGTTCATCCCTAAATGTGGGTCCAGGCGCATCAAACACACAAACTGCATACTGGGCTTGAACTTCCTTTTTAAGGCTTGTCATCATGTTAATCATGCCCCGAATTGCGCCCGTCGCGGGGCTAGTTGGGTCAGATGGATCGACCCGCAGATCAGGCATTGCATGAAAGGCTCGGTACAAGTAACTTGATCCGTCCACAAGTAAAAGGGTCTGTTTTTCGCTCATAAAGTGTATTGTGCCCGCTAAATACATCCCACTCCTGACAAGCGCGCAAAAGATAGCCATTGTTTTAAGTGTTTTGAGGGGGGATTATTGCTGCTTTGCTGCAAAAGGACGCCTACAATGAGGGCTTAGTGGTGCACTTCTTCGTCGCTTCGTTATGTACTTTTCTGCTTCTATCTAATGGCCGTTTACACTCAAGTTTCAGAGTCCCAGACCCAACCTCTGCTAGAGAAGCTAGGACTTGGCGAACTCCAAGCGTTGAACGCTATTAAAGGCGGTATTGAGAACACGAACTATTTCCTTAGTACAACAAAGGGGGAGTTTGTTCTCACTCTTTTTGAGCGTTTAAGCCAAGAGCAATTGCCCTTTTACCTGCACTTGATGAAACATTTGGCTCAAAAGGGTATTGCGGTTCCCGAGCCACTTACAAGTGCTGCAGGAGAGATAGTTTTCAGTCTTAACGACAAACCTACCGCGGTCGTCTCTCGACTTGTTGGGAAAAGCGAACTTAGACCAACCCCCAAACACTGTCAGATGGTGGGGGCAATGCTTGCCCGGATGCACTTAGCTGGGAAAGATTTTGAACTCCAACAGCCCAATCTTCGAGGACTCTCTTGGTGGAATGAAACCGTTCCCCACGTTTTGTCCTATTTAAATAAAGTCCAAAGCGATTTTCTTGTCAGTGAGCTCGCATTCCAAAACCACCTTGTGACGATGTCAAGCTACGAGTCGCTACCGCGGGGGCCAATTCATGCTGACCTGTTTCGCGATAATGTTATGTTCGATGGTGATGAGCTAACTGGATTTTTCGACTTCTATTTCGCTGGCAATGACACCTGGTTATTTGATTTATCGGTATGCCTAAATGATTGGTGCATCCACCTTGACACTGGGGCTTGGAGTCATGATTTATTGAAGGCTTTTTTAGATGCCTATCAGGAAATAAGACCTCTTGAGCGCAGTGAGCGTCGTCTCTTAAATGCTATGCTGCGGGCAGCGGCTTTTAGATTTTGGCTCTCTCGCATTTGGGATTTCCATCTTCCCCGCAAAGCCTCACTCCTTCAGCCACACGACCCCACACATTTTGAGCGTGTTCTGTTCGAACGAGTCCACGCTCCACTGAACTTGAATTAACCCCTTTCTCTTTTTATGAAATTAAACGTTGTCCCTGCCCTCTCCGGCGTTCTTTGGGTCCGCCTGGGCATCAAAACCTTTTGGCGTCAACCGGTTGCTCTTAGTGGACTGTTTTTCATGTTTATGGCGCTGCTGTCCTTGTTGTCAGTCATCCCCTATATTGGGAACTTCCTTGCACTCATGATCTTGCCTGCCTGCACTTTGGGACTCATGGCGGCTGCTAGGGAGTCAAACCTAGACAGGTTCCCCATGCCCTCGGTTTTAATTAGTGGACTTAGTGAAAATCCAGAAAGACGAAAGTCAATGCTTGTTCTGGGGGCACTTTACGCTATAAGTTTTTTCTCCATTTTAGGAATTTCTTGTCTTTATGACGGCGGAACTTTTGCCAATCTGTATTTGAATGGGGGCACATTCTCCCAAGAAACGCTAAGCTCAAGTGGCTTTCAAAATGCAATGTGGGTTGCAACTGCCCTTTATTTGCCGTTATCAACTTTATTTTGGCATGCCCCCGCTTTGGTTCATTGGCACGGGGAGCCTGTACTCAAAAGTTTGTTCTTTAGCTTTGTAGCTTGTTGGACCAATTGGCGCGCATTTTTAATGTATGGACTGACATGGGTTGCAATCTTTATAAGCGTTGCTGCCACCTTGGCGCTCATGACTTTGGTTATCGATGGTGACGACTGGGTTTCTTTTGTACTACTGCCGGTCATGTTACTTTTAGCCGCGATGTTTTTCTCATCGAGTTATTTCACATTTCTGGACTGCTTTATCAAAGACCCGGTACTCGCTTGAGGACCTTTTGGGGGGTGCTGCCTAGAACTTTGGCTAATACTTTGGCTAGTATTTGGCTAGAATTTGGCTATTACTTCAGCTAGGTTGGCGTGAAGCCGTAATTAGTTGAGTAAATGCGGCGCGTGCGAGGGCACTACGCCACTAAAACCAACACCAACAGAAACAGCATCGTTCGTGTCCGATAGGATTCGGTTGGTTTGGTAATCATCAGCATTCACTGAAATAAGGGTAAAGGTCTGTCCAATACCTTTGCTGATCGTTACAACAGCACGATTATTTTCCTCAAAATAGCATTTCAATACTGCCTTGGACAAAAATTGATAGTGCTCCCGCTCATCTTTATCCAATTTCTTTAGGGCTTCGATGGTTTCTTGAATAAACCTGTCTGAGTTCAGGTCTAGTTCAGTATTTGTATTGTTATCACTCACACAACCTCCACACAAAATCGAAAAATTGAATATAAACGCCAGTTAGCTCATATGCTGAGCCCCAGGAATTAATGCGTTCAAATGGATTCAAAAAACTTAAAAATTCGCCCGCTTTCTGGCCCACCGAATCCTTAGTTTAGACCTTTTGGAACTTTATTTATCAAGTATTGACGTTAACTTACTGTTTTTTTGTGAAGTAATTTATCAAATACTCGACGCCCCCCAGAAGAAGTAAATATGTAGTAACAATATTTCATAAAATAATCCTTATTAATTAGGATAATTCTCTTGCATCATTATCTAAAAAGAAACAATCTACCCATTAATCTGGTTTGATAGTAGATAAGCCGTACACCTTTCAGGGGTATTTGGTTTTTAGGAATCAAAGTAAATTAACGGCTGTACTGCAGAACCCAAAAGAGGCTCCAGATGCGAATACTTTATAACTACACGAAATTGGGGCCTCTGATACAGAAATTCCACCCCTTGGGCTAAGGGTAGGGATCTCGACCGGCTGCACGGTTTAAAGAGAGCCGATTGGTTGGAGTTAGTTGCAGGCAGGCCCGCACATAACCGAACTAAAATATCTGCGTGCTTAGGGAAGTGGGCAAATCAGCGCCAACATTTCACTGCGGCAGCAAGCACTCAAGATTAACCGCCATCAGGACCGCACATGTCAATGAAAAAAGAAAATCTCAAAGAGCGAATTGAGCAAAGAAAAACAGAGGCCGAAGAAATTCAAAAGGTGCACGAACAATTACAAGCGCTCAGAGCAATTCACAAGGAGGAAAACGCTGCATTTGCGGCTCAACGCTCTAGTTTAATCTTCAAAGAAGAAATACAAAGTCAGCCCGAAAACACAAAGAAATAATCGTCTTTAACTGGGGTAAACCAGGCTCAAATCTAATCATATAAATACGGGAATAGTTGGGCAAGGGGGCTTTTCAAAAATAGCTTTACGATTTATAATAATTAACTGCGCTAAGCCGGGTTTTAATTTGATGCCACCCACATATTCTTATCGAATATAGCAACATCCGCCCACCTCCGATTGACTCAAATTATTGCTTTCTGAAAATGACTAAATCTCGAGATTCCACCACAGCGATTAAAGAAGACGGTTTGCGTTATAAATCCAAAGTTGCTGGCTCCCCCTTTAGTGGCAGAACATTCGCTATGGGAACCATGAGCTGTTTTAAATGCGGCGTACATAAACCAAGAGCTACAGGATCATTCAAAAAGTTATTGGGTCAGCCCATGTTTGTTTGTGGTGATTGCAAACCTGTTAAGGCTGTGCAGTAAAGTCTCTCCTTTATTTTTTCTCATCCCTGTTATCTGTTCGCCCCTATTTATAGGTTTCAACAGGGCATTATGCTTACAGACTTCTTTAGCCGATCTCACCACGCCAAATTGCCCCCCATACTTAATTGCGTACTCAGAACTATTTGAAGATCTTTATCGCTCTGCCTCAAACTTTCCTCCCCTAGCACCGGGCATGTGCTCATCGCGGACTTCGTCCCCCCCCTAAAAACCCCAGTTGTACAAATTCCTTTTTGGGATTATTCTTACATCCTTAGTTGCGACATCAACCAGGAATGCTTTGAAGGAGATACAAATGAACTCAAATGTTGGTCAAGCCGATCAAGTTGTTCGTTTAAT
>CAITYM010000040.1 GCA_903896615.1 uncultured Burkholderiales bacterium | reverse complement strand
AGTCTTGCGACTTGGTTACTAGAACCATGGCAAGTACCAAAAACGCCCACGCTTATCGGCTGTAGTTTTTTAATGAACCTAAGAAGATTTTTTATCTCTTCTTTGTCTCCGCCGCGATCAGCAGAGCCTTAGATTGTAGCATGCTTTTTACCGCCGCTACCAGTAAATAAAAAATTATTTTTATTTACTTTCACTGCAAATTAGTAAATGTTACCTGTCTGCAGCGAAGCCCTCGATTATGACACATTAATTAATAACCTGTCAAGACTTAGGGTCTTTCTCGTTTGACGCAGATGATTTGCATCACTTTTTATCAACCGAGCCCGCTAGTATAACCCGTTTTTTTAACTATTTCAAGCCTTACAACCAAATAATTTGTAAATACCCCGCTTTTTCTCTGAAATTTCACACTGGTCAGGGGTTAATTTGTCTGTTTTTCCTTTGATTTTGAGTTTCCCCCCTGTTTTACTCCCCTTATTTTTGTCGTTATGTCTGTCTGGGATGGTCTGATTTGTTTTGGATTGCTATTTTTTATGCATACATAATCTGTGCATGTCACTAATCACACTCAACCAAGCAAGTCTCGCTTACGGACACCACCCTCTTTTGGACAACACTGATTTCTCCCTCGAAGAGGGCGAAAGAATAGGTTTAATTGGTAGAAACGGGACTGGCAAATCAACACTTTTAAAAATCTTAAACCGCAAAGAGGCCTTGGACTCTGGAACCATTCAATACCAACAAGGGCTTCGTATTAATTACGTTGCACAGGAGCCTATTTTTGAGGTTCACAAAACTATTTTTGAAATAGTTAGTGAGGGTCTGTCTGAGTTGCTTCAGTGTATTGAGGACTATTCCAACGGCACAGGGGACATGGACGAACTCTTTAACCGTATTGATACTCTTGGCGGTTGGGGTTGGGAACAAAAGGTTGAGCAATCCCTTGAGCAACTTCGGTTAAAGGGCGACTTAGTTATTGGAACACTTTCTGGGGGCACTCTTAAAAGAGTAGCACTGGCGCAAGCCCTTGTTTGTACACCCCAAGTCCTTTTATTAGACGAGCCGACCAATCACCTCGATCTAGAGAGCATTGACTGGCTAGCTTCGCTTCTAACTGAGTTCAAGGGTAGCGCCATAGTTGTAACTCACGACAGATCTTTCCTTGACAAGGTCACGACACGCATAGTGGAGCTTGACCGGGGGAGGCTTCGCTCCTATTACGGCAATTACTCTCAATTTAGGGTTACCAAGGAGGCCCAACTCGCACAAGAAAATGTAATCAATGCCAAAGCAGATAAATTACTAGCTCAGGAAGAGGTTTGGATTCGAAAGGGCGTGGAAGCACGTAGGACACGATCCGTTGCTCGCATTGCACGACTTGAGGAATTGCGAGCCCAAAGACAAAGCAGGCGAGAGGCTGTTGGCAAAGTCAAGCTAAATGTGGACTCTAGTAATAGAACAGGGAAAATAGTCTCCGAACTAGAGCACGTCAGCCTCTCATTTGGTGAAAAGTGCATTATTGATGATTTCTCAAGTATTATTTTGAGAGGAGACAAAATCGGACTTCTCGGACCTAACGGCGCGGGGAAAACGACTTTACTCAAACTTATTTTGGGTTCGCTTGAACCTGACTCAGGCTCAGTAAAGTTTGGTACTCAACTACAGATTGCTTACTTTGATCAGATGCGTGGAGCGCTAAATTTAGACGATACCCTAGAAAACTTCATAAGCCCAGGCAGTGAGTGGATTGAGATAGGAGATCAGCGTCAGCACGTAAAAAGTTACCTAGGAGACTTCCTATTTTCTCCAGCTAGAGCCAATTCTCCTGTACGTTCTTTGTCCGGTGGCGAGCGTAACCGTTTACTATTAGCGCGCTTGTTTGCCCGCCCAGCCAATGTCTTAGTTCTTGATGAGCCCACCAACGACCTTGATATAGAAACACTTGAACTGCTTGAGGAACTATTAGAAAATTACAAAGGAACAGTATTCTTGGTCAGCCATGACCGTGCCTTTCTAGATAATGTTGTAACAAGTCTTATTGCTTATGAAGGCGATAGTAAGTGGCGAGAATACGAGGGCGGCATTGAAGATTGGCTTGTCCAATCCCGCAGAACAGGCAAGTCTTTGACTACCCTTGGTGAATTAACTAGCGCGCCCTCAAGTGCACCTAGCCAACAAGCGCGCTCTCAGATTGATCCTGCAATCACTGCATCGTCAATTGCAACTGGTAGCAACACAAATTTAAAGAAGAAATTGGGATATAAAGAACAAAGGGAGCTTGACGGCTTACCCAGCCAAATTGAAGCCTTGGAGACTCAGCAAAAAGAGATCGCGAAACTCATTGAAGAGGGGAGCATTTTCAGCAGCGACCCTAAGCGCGCCACCGAATTGCTCTCCCGAAGCACTCAAATTGAATCAGAGTTGCTTGACCTGCTTGAGCGCTGGGAAGCGCTGTCAGCAAAAGCTTAGGATCTTCTACACTGTCTTAAACAACCTTTTACTCCGACAGCACTTGTTGCACACCTGAACTAAATAGCCATGGGAAAAATCTATCTCATTCGACACGGGCAGGCTTGCCTGGGCGCAGCAAACTATGACCAACTAAGTCCACTAGGGGTTAAGCAAAGCTATCGACTAGGCGAATACTTCAAATCATGCGGGATCGAGTTTGATGCGGCTTATTCGGGAGAGCTCGCTAGACAACAAGACACACTAAAACATCTCTTGGACGGAGTTAAGGCTCCAAAAATGCGATGCCACATCACATCTTCCCTTAATGAATTCAATAGTCACGCTGTGATCAGATGTGCACATCAAGGACCTATTCCCAACCCCAGTTCTCCCGAAGGCTATAAAGATTTCTTCCGCTTATTGAGGTTAGGCCTATTAGTTTGGATGTCTGGCCAAAGCTGCCCAGAGGGCGGGTTACCTTTTGCAACTTTTCAAGAAAATATCGTTCAAACTCTGAAAGCAGTTCAACACAATCATTCGGGCTCAGTTTTGATAGTCTCTAGCGGGGGGCCGATCTCCACATTACTTGCCTATTTGTTGGGGATGAACGATCACGGAAGGATCGAGCTGAACCTTCGGCTGAGAAACTCATCAGTGTCTGAATTGAACTTTAACTCCAGTGCAGTCTCCGTCATTAGCTTCAACACACTGTGCCACTTAGCTCAGCCTGAATATTCAGATTGGCTAACCTACGCTTAGCCACTTACTATAATTTAGTGAGCGCAGGTATTGCAATCAGTTCTTCAAAAAGCTCACTTAACTTAAGTCCAGCACACTTTAAAATTTTTGCCCCTTTCTCCGGCGTTGCAGCTTTTGCATTGCCCACAGCTCCGTTGGTGTTGTAGTCTTGAATATGCCAACCGAGTTTTGCGCTTCTACCGTCACCTAAGATTTTGTAATCGGCAGTTCTTTGCTCAGATGCTGAGTGAAAATTCTGAGCATATTGCATTCGTACCCTATTAGGGTCAATATAGAGCATAAGCGAGGTTTCGATATCTCCAGCATGTGCGCCGTATCGCTGCTCATGAAGACTAAATTCAGACCAGACCTCATCGCCTAAAGGCAGCTGATACCAACTGGTACTAAAAACCAATAAGTTGTGTTGACCTCTAAGGTCTCTTGCGATCAGGTCCATCAACCCCACATTCCCACCGTGAGAGTTAAAAAGTAGAATTTTTCTAATACCAGAACGAGCAACACAGGCCCCTAGTTCAGCCCCGATTTGTAGCATGGACTGAGCGCTTAAACTGAGCGTTCCTGGGAATGCTGTATGTTCGGTGCTAAGTCCAACGGTTTGAGTTGGCAAAATAAAGATTGGCGAATGTGGTTCCAGATGCTTTAGACTCTCTTTGACCACAGCATCAATAATATCGGTATCAACCGACAACGGCAAATGCGGTCCATGCTGCTCTGTTGCTGCTAAGGGCAACACCGCAACAGCTTTTTGTAGATCTATGTTTTTGAAATCGAGCGTCGTTAACTGATTCCAGAATTTAGGTAAGTGGTTCATTTAGATATCTTAAATCGTTTTCACTGTTTTTTAGTATTCTTTTCCATCTTCTGTAACATACGGGCATCATGAAACTTAAGCTCACACACTCAGTCAAGCAATCTTTTACTTGCACTGGACAGGACTTCTCAATTAATAAGCCACAAGCGATGCGGATTTGTGTCACACCTTTTGCCAAAATGCTGCGGGTAAGTCTAAATACCACCTTGGTTTGCGTTGCGGCGGCACTTATTAGTTTATTAGCCTTAAGCACTTCAGCGCGGGCAACGGGCTCAAGTCTTCAAACCGAACAACTTAGGGCTGAGCTCATAGCCTATGCTCCTCAGGGTATCAGCCCAGGTCAAACTTTTTGGCTTGGATTAAAACTATCTCACCAGCCGCAGTGGCACACATACTGGAAAAATCCTGGTGACTCGGGGTTGCCCACGCAATTGAGTTGGGAGCTACCGCGTGGTTTAAAAGCTCAAGAAGTACTGTGGCCAATTCCCCGGAAACTTTATGTCTCCAACCTCACCAATTACGGGTTTGAGGGTGAAGTCTTATTGGTTACACCCATCACGGTTTCTGCTTCAAGCAATTTTCTGGGTTCGAACATTGATATTGGATTGCATGCAAATTGGTTGATTTGCAAACAAGAATGCATCCCGCAAGAGGGCGACTTTCGCCTTAAAGTTCCACTTAAAAGTTCTTCTGCTCTAGATGCTACTGATTTTTTAAATATCTTGGATCATCAACCCATTGAATTGTCAAAACCCAAGCAGTTTTTAGAGATCAATGGCAATAAATTAACGGGGCAAATTAGGGGACTTTCCAAAGAATTTATGGATTTCCCTATGATTCTATTTCCTGAACTTAGTGAAATTGTTGCCGATCCAAAGCCGGAGGTAAATCCTAATGCTGCATCACCTATTGCCTCTAATTCTGGGCTAAATTTAGAGATGCAATTGCATCACATGCGAAGCACGAAGCCGTCGTATCTGGGCGCCTTAATCGTTTTCCAAACCCCAAAGGGGCCAGTAACGTATCACACAACTTTCCAGATCAAAGGGGCATGGCCTGGACCGGACACACTTGATATTGTCTCGACCAATTCGAAACCCATACAAGACAATATAAGCAACCCAGCCCTTGGAAGCACTCCTGACATTGCTCCATCGCAAACTCTCACAAACCCTGGATTCTTAAATATTTTCGCAACACATCCATTTATCGCCGCCCTGCTAGGGGCTTTATTAGGGGGGATGATATTAAATTTAATGCCATGTGTATTGCCCATACTCGCAATAAAAGTTTTGAGCTTAGCCGTTCATTCTCAAAATAAAAGACTTTATCGTCGCCACATTGTCGGTTACGCGCTAGGGGTTATTTTCTGTTTTTCACTGCTAGGTGGGCTTGTCGTTGGACTCAAAACAATTGGTTTAGAGCTTGGATGGGGTTTTCAACTTCAATCCCCAACGGCTGTTGCGGGGTTGAGTTTTTTATTCCTATTGATCGCACTTAATTTGTTGGGAACTTTTCAAATACATTTTGTTGTGCCTAACCGACTCTTAATGCTTCAAAGCAAAGAGCCTGGAGTAGACGGTTTTCTTTCGGGGCTACTAAGTGTAGTTGTAGCAGCTCCCTGCACAGCCCCGTTTATGGGCGCATCTTTGGGCTGGGCCGTGACAGCAGCAAATTGGCAAGGCATGTTTATATTTGCTTGTTTGGGACTAGGAATGGCACTTCCTATACTCGCCATTAGTTACGCCCCCGCACTAGGTAAGCTCTTACCTAAGCCTGGGGCGTGGATGAATACCATGCGAGTATTCTTGGCATTTCCCATGTTATTGACTATTACTTGGCTTCTTTGGGTCTTTGGTCAGCAGTTAGGGTTAAATGAAATGGCCCTTTTAATTGTGGCTTTAATCACCTTTAGCGCACTCACTTTTTGTTCAAAATTAGTTGGCCGCTCCAAGTTGATATCAGCGATCTTCTTTGCAATTTTATTGATTGGTGAGTACGGAGTTGGTCAAAGTTTAGTTGCATCAAATCAGAATCCCTCGCCCAATGCAACTCGCCCCCCCGCATCAAAAGAGTCGATTCAATCGCTACCGGGTAACTTGAATTGGGAAATTTGGTCCCCAGAGTTGGTTCAACAATCCCTCGCAATGGGACGCCCCGTTTTTGTAGACTTCACTGCGGCTTGGTGTATCACTTGTCAGGTCAATGAGCGTACAACCCTACAAAATGAAACCATAAAGTCATTACTTTTGTCGAAAAACGTACGGTTATTGCGAGCTGACTGGACTCAACCCAACGAGCAAATAGCAAGTACTTTGGCTGGTTTGGGGCGAAACGGGATACCTGTTTACTTGTTGCTTTCCCCACAAAAACAACAAGTCATGCTTTCTGAGCTTTTAAACGCAAACGAGCTTGCTCGCGAGCTAAGTAAGTTAAGCCCATAAGCCAAGAATTAACTTTGTACGCACACTTTATGTTTCCTATAGTACTACTTTCGATCTTCACAAATTCACATGCTTTTAAACTTATACACAAAATTATTATTTTTTAAAGTAATTATTTTCCCCTAATGTAAAAGCTTATAAATTGAAAATTTTCAAGCTAAGCTATTGATATTAAATAAAATTTAAATTTTTGAAATTGTTGATAAGTCAGTTTTAAACAGACCTAGATGCACATTCAACCTCAAAAAATGATTATCTGTCAACAAAGTTATCCACAAAAACACAAAATCCTTGAAAATCAACAACTTAAACGCCATACTGCAAATCGCAATTAAGCATCTTACCTAAAGCCTATACATTGAGTTACTCACTTAGCGTACTGGTAAATCTACCAGTACATGCAAATATCAGCGGCCCGTTAACTTACGTGCATACACATCCCCTTGATACGGGGACATTCGTTCGCGTGCCCTTTGGTAAAAACGAGGTTTTAGGGGTAGTCTGGGCTGACGGATCAAAAGAAGTAAATCAATTCAACCAGAAAATCGAGACCGAACAAGTAGCACCAACAATTCTTACTGAGGCAACTCCAAAGTCTTCCAAACTTGTTCTAAAACCCATTAGTAGCGTAATCGAGGGTATCAAGCCACTGGATAAGCAGTGGCTTGCATTGATTGAGTTTGCCGCCGGATATTACCAAAGAAGCCTAGGGGAAATGGCGCTGCAGGCATTGCCACCTCAGCTAAGAGACTTAGACGCCACTCAAATTGCCAGACGACTTAGGAGAAGTAAAACTGAGCGAAATGAACTTACCGCTGAACTTACTGCTGCAACGAGCGAATTAAAAACCGGATCCCTACAAACCCTCACAAGCGTTACATCGCATGTCTTAACGGATGAGCAACTAAAAGCAGTCGAAGAGATACAAAACAAAGCGGGGCCTTTTCTTATCTTTGGTAGTACAGGGAGCGGAAAAACCGAGGTCTACATGCGGTGTGTTGAGACCGTATTAGCTCAAAGCCAGACCGCACAAGTACTGGTTATGGTCCCAGAAATTAACCTAACCCCACAGCTTGAGGAGAGGTTTAAACACCGTTTTGCTTCGTTATTAAATACCAACGGTACGTCTTGCGTTGTCAGTATGCACAGCGGCATGACGCCCGCACAGCGTCTGCAAGCATGGCTCGCAGCGCACAGCGCACAAGCTCGAATTATCTTGGGCACGCGGATGTCTATCTTTGCATCCTTGCCTAACCTTCAACTTATTGTGGTTGATGAGGAGCACGACCCTAGTTATAAGCAGCAAGAAGGCGCACGCTATTCGGCCAGGGATTTGGCCGTTTATAGAGCCAAACAATTGGGCATTAAAGTAATTCTTGGATCTGCAACCCCCTCCCTTGAGAGCTGGCATCACGCCCAGGCTAACAACCCAGACACCCAACCTTCAAAATATCAATTAATTTCTATGCCCTCACGCATCGGTCAAGCATTGATGCCTAAAGTTCAAATTATTGATCTCAATCGTCAACCAAGAGGGACCGTCTTTTCTAATCAACTATTAGACGCAATCAAGTTACGAGTTCAAAAAGGCGAACAAGTGTTGGTCCTGCTTAACCGAAGGGGCTATGCGCCAGTTTTGCATTGCGAGGACTGCGGCTGGAAAAGTGCATGTATGCACTGCAGCGCATTTAGGGTCTTTCACAAATTAGATAGAACACTTAGGTGTCATCACTGCGGCGTTGTCGAACGCGTTCCTCGCTATTGTCCAAGTTGTGGCAACGCAGATATTTCCCCACTGGGCAAAGGCACTGAACAATTAGAGGAGTTACTAGGTAACTTATTAGTGGAGGTCAGACAATCAAATGGCCAGCCGCTGAACATACTTAGGATTGATGCTGATAGCACCCGATTAAAGGGCGCTTTGACGAATCAATTGGCTCAGGTCCATTCTGGAGAGGTCAATATTTTGGTTGGAACTCAAATGATTGCAAAGGGTCATGACTTTCGCAAAATCACCCTAGTTGCAGCTTTGTACCCTGATACTGCACTTTTCTCAAGTGATTTCCGAGCTCCAGAGCGTCTGTTTTCACTACTTTTACAGGCTGCGGGACGTGCTGGGCGGGACGCTGAGTTGGCACCAACGTCCCCTTCTGAAATGTGGATTCAAACACAGTACCCTGAACACCCCCTTTTTCATGCCTTAAAGGATTACGACTATCCAGCATTTGCGCTTGAGCAACTCAAGGAGCGCGTACAAGCACATTTGCCACCCTTTTCGTTTCAAGCACTGATCCGTGCTGATGCACGCTCTCAAAGCGATGCTCAGTTATTCTTAAATACTGCCAGGGATCGTGCGCCCTTGGTCTTACAAAAAATACGCGAACTACGCGCAACTTCCAAGGCAACTTGGCTTGCTGTGGAACCTACGCTCTACCCGGCGATACCTATGACTCTTCAAAGAGTTGCAAACATTGAACGCTCACAAATGCTTATTGAGTGTGATTCACGTGTGATGATGCAGGAGTTTTTAAAACTGTGGCAACTCCAACTTCATCTACTACAACCCGAATTCAAAGGAATAGTCCGCTGGGTTGTGGACGTTGATCCACTAACTATTTAATAAGTTTGAACTTATTTTTTGCATCAATTAAATATTCGCGGAACTCATTTTTTTGTAAATCATCTATTTATTTATAAATGCTTACTAGAGCACTAAAAGTTAAAAAAGAAATAGTCGTAGTGATCAAAATAATTTTTGCAATCCGCTCATTATCTGCGCCGTAACGCTGGGACAACATCACAACATTGCTTGCACTGGGAAGTGCCGCTATAAGCACCATGATTTTTAAACTACCGCTATCCATTCCAAAGTTTAATTCAACTGCTATTCGGCCAAGTGTATAAATGAGTGCAGGATGAACGATTAATTTCAATATGGAAATGCTCCAATAGTCTCGGCTGACCAAATGCATGGACCTAAGTTCTCTATATGAATTGTTGCTACTTGTGTTCTTGCCCATATACAGACTCTTACTTGGCTGACTGCTCATCCATGACCTGGCGAGCACGGCGCCAACTGTAAATAACGCTGTGGGCGACGCAGCATCTCCTAATAGTTGAACCGTTTTATCCAACGGGGCAAAGAGAGTTAAATTAGACGAGCAAAAAACCACGCCAGTCCCAATTGCCCAAGGCATAGGGTTCATCAAAATACCCTTTAACGCCCGTTGAAGTGCTTGTCCAATACCATGCGCCCCGGCCCCCTCAAGTCTTGATAAAGCAATACACAAAGAGGTGGTAAAAACCATGTCTATGATGATCGTTACGATGGCTGTGCCCGATGCTGACAAACCAAAGAGCGCTAGCAATAAAGGCACTCCCATAAACCCTGTATTTGGGAATGCCGCAACTAGTGCACCAAAGGAAGCATTATTCCAACCTAGTCCAACGTGCAGGGCAACTAAGATTGCAACACAAACCATCAGGCAGGCGCCTATTAAATAAGTCAAAAATACAGAAGGATTGAATAACTGATCTAGTTGCGCGTGATTACCAAACCTAAATAACATGCAAGGTAGGGCGAAATAGAGTACGAAAATATTTAGCCCTGGAATAGCTTCCAGGGGTAGCATTTTTTTGCTGGTAGCTAAAAAACCAGTCAAAACAAGTGCAAAAAATGGGCAAGTAACACTAAAGACGTCCAACATTCCCTCATTGTGCACGGTATGATTGAAATCTTTGCATAAAGTACATTTTTTCTACTTCAATGCAACTTTTCTAGTCGCTACTTTGTTATTTTTTTGTCATTGACTCCCATTTATGTCCGCTCAACTCAATAACGCTCAACAAGAAGCCGTCAACTATTTACAGGGACCCTGCCTCGTCTTAGCAGGTGCGGGATCTGGCAAAACAAGGGTCATTACCCACAAAATCGCTAGGCTGATTCAAGCAGGTGTTGAACCTGAACGGATTGTTGCCATTACTTTTACGAATAAAGCGGCTGTAGAGATGCGTGAACGAGCCAAATCCCTCATTGGTCGCGCAGCAAAGGGTGTACTTATTTGCACCTTTCACGCTATGGGCGTTCGAATGTTGCGCCAAGACGGGGAAAGTATAGGGCTGAAAGCTCAGTTTAGTATCTTAGATACGGATGATGTAACGGGTATCTTAAAGGATGCTGGCGGTACCACTGACGTAAAACTTGCGAGGCAATGGCAGTGGAAAATTAGTTCCTGGAAGAACCAAGGACTCAACTCAACACAGGCAATGGCGAGCGCCGCGGATGATCAAGACCGTTTGATTGCACAAATTATGGGACGTTATGAGGAAAGATTGAGTGCGTATCAAAGCGTTGACTTTGATGATTTGGTTGGACTCCCGCATAAGTTACTCATTGAGAGTCCCGAGGTTCGGGCAAAGTGGCAGGATCATATTCAGCATATCTTGGTAGATGAATACCAAGACACTAATGCAACTCAGTATGAATTCTTAAAATTACTAGCAGGAGAAAAGCAAAGATTTACAGCAGTTGGCGATGATGATCAGTCCATTTACGGATGGAGGGGTGCGACACTCGAGAATTTACAGAAGCTACCCGTTGACTATCCAAATTTAAAAATCATCAAGCTTGAGCAAAACTACCGCTCTACTAGCGCGATTTTGAATGCGGCTAATAATGTAATTCAACCTAATCCCAAGCTGTTTCCCAAAACATTGTTCTCCGAACTTGGTCAGGGTGAACCTGTGCAAGTAATTGAGTGCGATAACGAAGAGCACGAGGCCGAAAGAGTAGTTGCCCGTATTCAATCAATTCGAGCAATCCCAAAAATTGGAATAGAGGGTGAAGTTCGTCACCCAGAATTTAAAGAATTTGCAGTTTTATACCGCGCAAACCATCAATCACGAATACTCGAACAAGCGTTTCGTAAAGCTCAAATCCCATACAAGGTCTCTGGAGGGCAAAGTTTTTTCGATAAAGCAGAAATAAGAGACCTTTGTGCTTGGCTACGACTGTGGGTTAATAATGATGACGATCCAGCATTTTTGCGTGCTATCACCACACCAAAGAGAGGTATTGGTCATCAATCATTGCAAGCCCTAGGACAATTTGCAAGCCAGTACAAACTTAGCTTATTTGAAGCATTATTCAGTCAAAGCCTAAGCTCAGTTATAGCGCCCAAAATTTTAGGTGGACTGCATGAATTTGGACGAGAAATCAATGATTTGGAATTTAGAGCCAAACATACCAAAGGAAACGAGGAGGCCAAGACATTCCTTCTTGATTGGCTCAAAAGTATCGGCTATGAGAAGTTTTTGTTTGATAACGAGGACAACGAGAAGGTAGCCTCCCAAAGATGGACTAATGTGCTCGAGTTCTGTGATTGGATTGCAAATCGCTGCGGAGGACAAATTGAAGATTCTGCTGGGGTTACGACTGCGCAGGAACAAAAGAATTTACTTGAAGTCGTCCAAACTGTTTCCTTGCTGTCCACGCTAAGTGAGCGAGAGCAAGATCAAAATGTAGTTACGTTATCTACCCTTCACGCCGCAAAAGGACTAGAGTGGCCACATGTGGTGTTGATTGGTATCAATGAGGACATTCTCCCCTTTAAACCCAGTTCACAAGAAGATAGTACCGAGTTAAATGATGTTCAAATATTCGCCCAATCCCAGCGCATTGAGGAGGAACGGCGTTTAATGTATGTGGGAATCACACGCGCGCAGTTTAGCTTAGTAGTTAGTTGGTGCAAGCGGCGTAAAAAGGGACGGGAAATTGTGGGGGCCCTACCCAGTCGTTTTATTGCTGAGATGTCCCTCAATCAAGAGACAGTGCTGATAGACCCTATGGAGAAACTTAGAGCACTGCGCGCTGAATTGGCTCAGCGCGCAAGTCTCAATGCTGCGGTCAACTCACACTAACTCTCACCCTAAAAAAACTAGGCCCTCAAGAGTAAGGCTATAGACATGCCAAGCAAATACAAATACAAAATGTATCGAAATACAGTTTCACTCATTTTATTTCTGATAATTTTGCCAATGTATAACCCAACAGCCATCGGGATCAACGCCATCGCGGAATAACTTAAGTCAAGTAGATCCATTCTTCCGTAATAAAGCATAGCTCCGTACAAAGGCAATCCACTGGATAGGTAGATGATGCTAATGCATCCGATAAACTCTTCTCTTGATAACTTGAGGGCCATTAAATAAGTGATGATTACGGGGCCAGTAAGCGAGGAAACCCCACCCAACAAACCAGAGACAAGCCCAACTATCGCACTCGCCTTTTTTTCTCCCTCGCGTTCAACTTTAATTGTCGGTTTCAAAACCATCAATCCCAGCGCTAAAAGCATTGAGAACGCCACCATTTGATTCATTTCATGTTCATTTAATGAAAGTGTGAATTTGACCGTCAAGATAGTAGATATTAATTGCATTGCAATTAATGGCCAAAATCGACGCCACCCTTGAACAATTTTGCGACTATCAATCATCTGCCACAGATTGGATAGTAAAACAGGGACGGCAACCATGCCAATAGCCCTTGGACTAGGAATCGCCATTGACATGAGGGGGACAGCCAATAATGGAAGTCCAACACCCAATGTTCCTTTCACAAGTCCTCCAAGAATGAAGGCAGCAACACAGGTCAGTACAGTTGCGCCCAGGATGACGTCTAGAGGTATAGCTTGATTAAATGGCATTACAAAGTCATATCTTAAAGATAGGACATTCTAGTGAAAAGCATCATTGCATTCCCTGAGTTTTTTTGACTAGCAATTCTCTAAAGGCATCGAATGCCTTTTGCATGATTGCAGGTTTGTAAGGGAATAGTTCCACGGGATCTGTTGCGTGAATCCATGATCCTGAATCTGCCTCAAAAACGAGCAACTCCCCAGATTTTGTTTGAGCGCAGTCAATCACCACGTAGTCTAAACCAAGACTGTTATATACAAAGAGTAGAGCTTTAGCATGCTTCAGTGCAAATCCATCATCAAACCCTAACATTTCTGACTCTTCTTCTTGACGCTTTTTCTCGCTATGCTCCATGCCCGATGGGAAGTAATGCACAATCCAGTGATCTGAAATCGCTAGGTGACAGATAAAAGGGCGCCCTCCTATTAAGGCAATCCTATACTTTCTATATTTTCCATCTTCACTTTGATAGTCGATAAACTCGGCTACATAGTAGACTTGTTCTGTGCGATAAGAGCCTAGGTAAGCCGTCAGCTCTGTTTGAGAGGTTATTTTGACAAATCCACTTCCGGCGTGCGAGCCTACAGGACGAATAGTAAAAGGCTCGCTCTCAAATGAGATTTCATCGCGCATTTTTTGTACGGTATGGGCGACTCGTATATGAGGCCCGCTTTGCATTAATCTATAGAAAACATCTCTGGCACATCTTTTAATCGCCATTGGATCGTTTATGCAAGGTCTTGGCCACATTTGAATTAGCTTTACAAGTCGATCTAAAATAATGCTATTTTTAGGCGACTCACCAATAGCCAAGAACATCACATCATGCTCAGGCACGTTGAGCGGCAAGCTTAATTGCTTATCAACGTATAGTAGTTCCAACTGTATGTCACTGTTTTCAATAAGGAAATCTAGTGGGGTGTTGTCCATCATATCTCCATCAGTAACAAGTGCCAATAATTTAATATTGACGCTGTTAGGAGAGACCGTACGAAACAGTTTTCTAAACTCTAAGGCCTTTGCTTGCATTTGCAGTGCATATCCATCTTGCCCAAATGCGCCAAAGATATAAAACATCTTCATGAATAAATCAGCAGGATCTTTTGTTTTCGCAGCCTCCTCTAACAATTGAGGAATCGCAGCCGGTCCCTGTCTTCTAATCCAGCAAGTAGAGTCAATTGACTCAAGGTTAATTGGCACTATGTGTATTTGATTAATTACTGGAATATTCACTTCTAGACTTCAAATTGATTGAAATGTAATAATATTGCAAAATCTTGAAATAGTTGAAAATTCTTTAATTTAAATATGAACAAACCTCTCGTCTCTATTGTTACACCTACATACAACCGGGAAGAGTATTTGCCTCTTATCTATGAATGCATAAATAAGCAAATAACAGATAATTGGGAATGGATTATTGTTGATGATAGCCCACAGCCTAGTCCTTTTATTGAGTCGCTTAATGACCCAAGGATCCACTATCAGTACTCTCCATCTAGAATGACGATCGGTGATAAACGTAATCTCTGCTCAGATTTGGCAAAAGGGGAATATATCGCTCACTTTGACGACGACGAGTATTATGCACCACACTACATTGATTCAATGATCCAACTTCTCCAACTCCAGCAGGGAGATATTTTAAAACTCTCGGGTTTTTTTATTTATAGCAAAATATATAAGAAATTTGCTTATTGGAATTTATTAGAAAAAACAGGTATTCATTACATATGGTCTCCAAGCAGTATGATTGTTGGCAATATTGAAAACACAAACACAGATCTTTTAGACAACCATCTAGGCTATGGATTTTCTTACGTTTACAAGAAAATAGTAGCCCAAACCATCCGATTCGAGTCGGTCTCTTTTAACGAAGATGCCCCGTTTATAAAAGCCGCAATGGCACTGGGCTTTAAAACTCAACTACTTGCAGATGATGTCGGTCTGTGTGTTCATATACTGCATGAACATAATACTTCCAAATGTTTTCCTCAATACGTTCTTCCAACGCCGATTGTTCAACGCTTATTTGGACCTTTACCAACGCGCATTTTTGCCTAAACAAGATCTTTTTTCAATAATCTTTGTAGAATTAAAAGCGGACTAGATTCGGGCCGATACATCGAAGCTATTGGTAAATGAAATGTCTGCTCAAACATAAATTGTCCTGAAATTACTGCATGGGATGTTTGATCAGAGAAACACATCCAAACTGCGCCAGGTGCAAAAGCATAGATCATCTGTTTCGAAGTTAATTGATATTCATCGCTCATTTTCATATTGTCATGTATTCCAAGCATTAAATGATCGTATTCACTTCTCAATGATTTAGTCAGGCCCAGCACATGCAACAGTTTTGCTTGAACTTTCGAGTAATTCTTTATTTTTGGTGCAATTTGTCTAGCAATGTCCACAAATGATTCTCCAATCCTCCACACTCTTGGTTGTCCATTCGAATTAGCATTTAAGAAAACACGTAGTATTCTTTCCCCATAATTAGGCCGAGTACTAAACGCGTCGACATGTAATCTTTTGTCGTCGGCACAGATTGACTGACTCCTTGTTTCAACTTGGTTTGGCCTAAAACTGCTTGGAGCCAGTTTTAAATGCTCCTTGTAACAAGGGAAGGCCGAATTTACCAATTGATACGCTGCGCCCCTAAATCTCAATATCAACTTAGTTAACTCTTTTTGATCCTCAAGCGAGCCTACCATTCCCTTGAGGGTTCCTTTAGCATCTAAACTGATGTTTCGCACTTTCGGGTGTTGAATTCTTGAATTTAAAAACCGTTGCTCTGATTTCTTCAAATAAAAAGGCAATGATTCAAAATGAAGTACAAGCCCGCCCTCCAAGTCATTGGCCCAGTCCTCTCTAGACTCTGGTTGCTTCCATTTATTTACCTTGATTTTTTCTACCCATGATGTTTCTACGGTATTTAGCATGTAACCCTACTTTATCGTTGAGTGCATATTATTCGTATTCAAGTCACTTACTCTACATTTTTAAAACTTGGAGTTATCGATTTCAGGTTTTTAATACGTAAGTTATTTTTCATTATGCACATTAAAAATACTCTCACATTGACTTAAATCTGCTTTTCATCCATCTACGATTTCTTTCAGATTTTCTGATGAAAATTATTTGTAAAACCCAATCTATTCCTGCATATTAAGATATTGATCAAATCAAACTAGTTGAGATTAAGCTAGGTACAGCATTTTGTCTAATCATTTTGATTGAGCAAAGAGGGAGTTGTACACACCCTTATCTAAAAATCAAAATCGTAAGCCTTGATGTTCACATATCCTGCGGTTCAAGTACGCCAGGCTCAGAATCAGTGGAATCATAAACCTCACCCACCAATATTCAGATGTAAGTACTCTTTTTCTCAAAAATCATCAATCTTATTTTGATTTAACCTTAGGTCTTATCTCTATCGTAATCTGCAATCACCTCAAATCATATTTTCACATTATCGAACTCGCTTATCGCTTGATAACAATTAAGCTACTCAAATCTTAAATCGAGACTGATAACTGATGATTGTTACAATTTAATTTCAAAAATTCTTGCTGCATTTCCGGCGTAATTGCTCTTTAATTTTATTTTTAAAGTTGCCAATCATTACATTTATGAAATAAATCCATTCATTAACAATGTGTCATTTATTTCGTTCGCCATTTCCTGTCTATCAACGTATAGTTTCATTACTTATTTGTTTTGACAAGAATCGTCATGAAATTTTATTTAATATCATTAGTATTCATTATTTTTACTAATTCAGCCATTGCAGATCCTGCAAGT
>CAITYM010000039.1 GCA_903896615.1 uncultured Burkholderiales bacterium | reverse complement strand
GTTAATCCTGATATCGTCATTCCTGCAAACTACTACAACGAGTATGCGTTATTGGTGAGAACGATGCAACAGCAAAAAGTTACACCTAAGGCGATCTACTCTGTGTTGGGGGGAGCTGCATCAAGTTATAAATTTTTAAAAGAGTTCCCTGAAGCTGCAAACGGAATCATTGACTGCAACCATTGGTTCAATCCAAAAGACAAGCGCTCTGCCGAATTAAAGAAAAGAGTCGAGGCTAAGGGTCAGTACTTCAGCTATGAAGTGTTTATGACCTATACGGCTATGCAACTTTTAGCGGATGCAATTGAGCGGGCTAAATCAAGTGATCGTGCAGCTATTATTGATGCCCTATCTAAGAGCACATTCTCGGACCACATCATGCCTTACGGCGCTACGCAGTTTGTCAACGGACAGAACATGGGCGCTCAACCACTTATGACGCAAGTCGTAAAAGGAGATATTAAAGTTATCGTACCGCGTGATTTCAGAGAAATTGATCCTATCTTCCCCATGAAGGCTTAATGGATTCAAAAGGCAGAGTAGTTCATATTAGCGATCAAAGATAATGAGTAGGTACACGCGTGTTTGATTCAACCATTTTTCTGTCCTCCACGTTAAACGGGATCACAATGGGCGCGGTATATGCGCTCATTGCCCTTGGGTTAACGCTTGTGTACGGCGTCTTGCATATCATCAACTTTGCCCACGGTGCATGTTTGATGATCGCTTTATACGGAGTCTACGCCTTATGGGTGTTACTGGGTGTGGACCCTTACGCAGCTTTGCCCATCATGATTGGTTTAATGTTTGTGCTGGGATACTTGTTGCAACGCTTTGTGATCAACCGCGCAGGTCACACCAAAGATGAGCGCGTACTACTCTTAACTTTGGGACTGTCTATCGTGCTTGAGAACTTAGCACTCATTTTCTTTCACTCAGATACAAGAGTGGTTGAGACGAGCTACAGCCTGCAAACTATTCAACTTGGACAGGTTATGCTCTCAGCCCCAAAGTTCTTCGCTTTTTGGGGAGCACTTGGCGTGAGCGCAATGATGTTAGGCATTATGAAATGGACTAATTTAGGGAGAGCAATTAGGGCTGTCGCCAAGGAGAGGACGGGCGCTAAATTAATGGGGATAGATGTAGAGCACGTTTACGCCATGAGCTTTGGTATTGGACTAGCCTGTCTGGGGGCGGCGGCTTGTTTTTTATTACCCGCATACTATGTCAACCCAAGTGTTGGCAACGGATTCATCTTCGTATCTTTCACAATCGTCGTACTAGGGGGGATGGGAAGTTTCGTAGGCGCTTTGCTCGGGGGCCTCTTAATTGGAGTTATCGAATCTTTGGGTGGACTATACCTTGGGGAGTCACTAGGACAAGTGGGGATATTTATTGTTTTCGTCTCCTTCCTCATCTTTAGACCTCAGGGTATGTTTGGGAGCAAGGCGTGAGAGATATTAAATTGATTGCGCTATTTGCTATTTTGATAGCAACACTGCCGTTTCTAACCAACTCAGGTGTCATTCTTAACTTTGTTGTGATGGCGCTGTATGCTAGCTTGCTGGCGCAATCTTGGAACATATTGGGGGGCTACAGCGGGCAGTTCTCATTTGGAAATGCTGTGTTTTTTGGGACCGGCGCCTATATCCAAGCAATAGCTCAGATGCAGTTTTCAATGAACGCTTGGAACGCGCTCTTACTTGCACTCTGCGCAAGTGCTTGTGTGGGTCTATTTGTGGGCTCTGTCTCATTTCGTTACGGCTTAAAGGGCTCTTACTTCGCTTTAGTTACCTTAGCCATGGCAGAAATTTTTAGGATCCTATCCCTCAGTGTTGACTTCACTGGTGGCGGCGTTGGACTGATGCTACCGCTCAACAGTTCTTTTGCTGGAATGCAGTTTGTTCAAAAATCTGGTTATGTATGGCTTATCTTGAGCTTGGTCTGCGCAGCCTTACTCATCACGTCTTTTACAAAGCACTCCAAGCTTGGGGCTTACATGCAAGCGGTTAGAGACAACGAAGACGCTGCAAAAGCTTTGGGTATTAACCCATTCAGTGTTAAGTTAGTAGCCATCTCGCTGTGCTCGGTAGTAATGGGGGCGGGTGGGGCCATATACGTTCAACTTTTTCAGTACATAGACCCCTCAATTGCGTACGGTCCTCAGTCCTCTGTTGAGGCGTTGGTCGCAGCGATCGTTGGAGGCGTCGGGACTTTGTGGGGCCCAATCATCGGTGCGACTGCACTGTTATTGATGTCAGAGTTGACCCGCAATTTATTCGGACAAATACCGGGCATCAATATGGTGATTTACGGATTTGTTTTGGTGTTCATCGTCTTATTCGCACCTACTGGGCTTACGGGGTTGGGGGTATCAGTGAGGACTTTGTTCTCACG
>CAITYM010000038.1 GCA_903896615.1 uncultured Burkholderiales bacterium | reverse complement strand
TATCGCTCACCCAAAATGGATACAAACCTAAAAATCCAGGATTGAAACCCAAAACCTTCGCAGTAGGCTGTAATCAATCCCTCACCCGCCGCCTTAGAGGCTCCGTAAAGGGATGTTTGAACCGGAAATCCTGCGTCCTCCGGAGTTGGGATGACCACGGCTTCACCGTAAACCGATCCAGTTGAAGAAAACGCAATCCGAGCAATCCCGTTTGCACGCATTGCCTCTAGTACGTTGTAGGTGGCGATGGTGTTTTGCTCTAAATCTCGACCAGGGTGGTCGGTGCCGAACCGCACATCTGCGTTGGCCGAAAGGTGGATGACAACTTCACCCCCTTTGAATGCTGACTTAAGGCCATCTAGATTGAGTACATCTAGGTTGATGAATTTAAACTCAGTGTGGTTTAAAGCCCCGTCTAAGAACCGGTACTGCCCAGTTGATAAATTATCTATGCCAATGACGGTATGACCTGAAATTAGTAACCGATCAACAACGTTACTTCCAATAAAGCCAGAGCAACCGGTGACAATGAATTTAGACATAGTGATTCTTCAGGGTTGAATAACAAAAATTTGCCGTGATGTCTGCGTCCTTGGACATCTGCTGATTATCTTGAGCCACCGACAAACCTTCTGAGACTGCCAACCGGCAGTCGCGTGGGTGGCAGAAATAAAGCGCTCCCTTTTTGACAGCGCTGTTAGGCAAAATTTCTGCGCGGTCTTTCCCGGCCCAAGGGTAAAGACCTTCGAACAAAATGCGATGCACCTCTAAGAAATCGGCGTACTCAATCCTCTTTCTCTTGGCCAGAAAATCCAGCGCGACTGGAAGCTGTGCACGAAATAGTTCATGCTCAACAATCTTGACAATCTCCAGATCTTTTTCTTTGTCAAAGTTACGCAGGTACCCTTCGGTCGCAAAGTCACCAAATGGTTCAAACACGGGACAGATTCCGATGATGTGCGATGACCAGTCGGGTCATGTCGCGGGGAGAGAGCTTGCCTGCACGTGTTAGTGCAACCAGGAGGTCATCTGTTTTGTCGCTTTTGACCTCGTCGCCAGCCAGATTCGTCACGGCTTTGGCCCAAAGGTCCGCAAAAGTTGGAGCAAACGCAATGCCCTCGCGCTTGGCCAATTGACGCACATAAATAGCGGTGGGGTTGCTGCGACGTCGCCGGGCTCGCTTGAGGTCTTGAGTTCGCTGCTGTTCCATTTTGGCCATGGCCTGTTCAAGCAACGCCTTTCGGCCCATCAGCTCGACCTTGTCAGGTTTGGCATAGACGCCGCGATCAAGTCGGGTAATAAATCCCTTTTCGACCAAAGTTTTGAGCGCGGCAGAAACCTGGGTGGGACTCCCGAAGTCATTAACGTCTGAGCGCAGCAGAACGCCATCCCGCCGAGGGCGGAGTGATTGCAAGATGCGTCCTTTGATGTCCATATGGTTCATTGTATAGAACTAGAAAAGTTTATGCAAATCAATTATTTACGGGAATTTTTATGCCGGTGTCATAAGCCCTTTTGGACGGTTCTTCATATTCGTCGTGATCAACTTGCGACGGGACTTGCACCCGTGGGAGTGCGCCCATGCTGGGCGCACAAGAAAAAGACCGCTAAGAAGTCATCCCTAGCGGTCCTTAATCTGCATATGGTGGTGGATGGTTCACCACTCAGGAACTTTCTATTCGCACTCAAGCGTGCCAGGAAGTACTAGTGCGTGAATGCGCGGTAGAGAAATTGATCCAACTCACGGGAGGGTCTTACACCAGATCAGTTCCTCGGCTCAACTTCAAATCCGTTCTTGGGAACTGAACCCCATTCCACAAGTCAGCCGATCAAACGTGTCTTCACAGGTCCTCCCAGCGGGGCCGTGACTGAACGTCACTACGAATCTGCCTCATCAATCGCACACCATTATCAAGTCAATATCGAGGCTCAACACAATCCTACACAACTGCTAAGCTCACAGGTAGTTCCACACCTTGAGTTTGCTTGACTCTCTGAGCGCGTTTTGTTAGCATGAAAATAGTAAAGTTAGGTTTCAACACTTCGAAATTCATGACTCCAGACTCCGAACTTGAGAAAATAAAAGCCAGCTATGCCATCCATATGACTGAAGAGGCTCAGCGCGAGCTGAAAAAGGCTGCGCCACAGATTGAGAGATTTACCGCAATAGCAGCTAGCAAAGGGGTAGCGCTTGATGACAGGTCATTTGAATATATTCAGACGATTGGCGTGATTGCAAAAGCACCGGGGCTTGCAAAGACGCTGCTAGGACCAATACAAGCCGAGCGAGATGAACTGCTTTCCTTCTCGGAAATTGCGAAAAAAATACAACCAAGCTCGCGGCAAGCCGGTTGTTTTGTCGGAGCAGACTACATGCTCTTGGCGCATCCTTTCTACAGGCGAGAGATGAGCCCAAATGCCAACTGGGCTCCCTGATTTTTAGAATTACTCTGGAAATTCGATGCTACAGGAGTGCAGAAATACATTGCGATAGACGAGGATCGAGTCCGAATCAATGTTGACAGTTCAACTTATATTGAGGAGGACACATGGCACGGAGCTCCCTTCAATGAAGACATACGCGCGATCCAACCGGGCACCGTCAAGCTTCGCCCGCCACTGGATATTGATCCAAGCTACATCAGTTTTTTATTCGCAGATGCATATTGTTTAGACATCAAGTGGAGTGAGGGTAATGGAGTCAAGACTTTTGTATCTCTTGAGATGAAGTCAGAAAAGGTAAAACTAGAACTTAATGGAAATATCTATTTCCCCGCAAGATATATGCATGCAGAGTTCGATATTTCAGCCAATTGCATCTGGCATTTCGATGGTGCAATTCAATTATTCCTTGAATATGAATACCATCAAAGAAGAGAATCAGACTTCAACATGAATGCAAAGACCACCGACCACATCAAAGCACGCTCGAAGAAAATATTCAAATTAAATGGTCCTATAAATGCAACGAGTTGGGCCGAACTTTGCTGTCAGTTTTACACAGCCAATCCACTGACATTTGAATATTTCTCCAAATCCTATCCTGCGCACATCAACGAAATGCTTGCAAAAATTCGTGCGCGCAACTTTTAACTTTGGTTTACATGCAAGAATGGCTCGCTAGTCAGACAATTCAATCAACGCGTTGAGTAACCATGTTTAACTTTTGCGAATGATACGTTCAATGCTTTTCCTTTATAAATCAAAATTACTCGACCAACCTGTATGAACGATTCATTGAGAAGTAAAATTGGTCTTTTCCAAGGCATAACTGCACAATCGGAAAACCGCTGATGATCGGAATATGCGCCTTGTGCAAGGCAACTTCAAGTTTACAAAATAGCCATTTAGTGCCCAAGTGGGCATATCGAAGGGCGCTTAGTCTTGGGGGAAATAATGCCAACGCACCTGTCCTTGTATCTAAAGGGAATGCTGTTTTAAGTAACAAACAAACAACTAAAAAACTACTTTGCAGCGCATGCGAGCAAAGATTCTCAACCGTAGAGAATTACATCGCAAAAATCACGAAACCAGACAACTCACGCATCAAACTATTTCAGGACATCACACGTCCAAATACGCCCAAATACGTACTAGCGTCATTAAATAGAAATGATGATGGAAATTTGATGGCTTATTTCGCGGCCAGCGTAATGTGGCGATCGTGCGTCATGACCGGACAATGCAAACTCGGTCCGTATCAGCATATCTTTCAGCAATATCTATCGGGCCAAGCACCACTACCCCCTGAGGTTGTAATATCCGCTTGCTTGTTTGAAGCATCGCCGCAACTGGATCCGAGGGGCTGGATCTCAGAACCAACATCTCTGAAAACACAGCTCGGATGGCTTCATGGATTTCTAATGACTGGACTTGGTTTTCGCTGTTGGATTGGAAAAACCCTCCCCCACGGCTGGTCACAAGTTTCATTATCAAGTAATAGTCAAACAAAATATGTCTCAGTGATCAAACCGGAAGAGTGCGCTGACTTTCTCGCAGCGGCAGAAGTGGCTGAGGCTGCCAAACAACGAGGAAGATTGGCAGCATAAGTAAACTTAGACAGTTACTCATAAGTATCAGCTTAGGATAGGCTTGCTTTTGGCCAGCACCTTTTAAGTTGACTATTGCAAACACCATCTCTTCAAACTGAGTTTCATTGACAGCAGAGCAATTGAACATAGCAGAAATGCGCAGTTCAGACAGCCAGACGATTATCCCTAGCGGCCTTTAAAATTGCAGATGGTGGAGGACATCCATGGATTTGCTCTAATCACCTACCTGGTTCGGGAAACTACCCGTCCGTATCGACTCCTCGGCTACTTACTGCACCTCGCTAATAATTATGGGTGTCTACTCCAGCGCCGAGCCGACCGGCTTTGTTAGTATCAAGGCCTTGCGCATCGTAGCCTGTTTGCTTTGATTAACAGCTCCTGATCCACTTGAAAGTTGACAAGTTGAGCCAATTGCCATAAAATGCATGAATCTTCAATGAGAAATCTTTCATGCCCGCAACTGCTTCACTGCCCACCTCATCCCTACGGGGCGCCACTGCGCACCTAGCAGATGGGCTCAAAGCCGGTCATGTCTATCGCCGGGAGGATCTCGCTCGCCTAAGCAATGCGGTGGATCGGCATATACGTGAGCTGGTCTCAATGGGCAGACTTCAAAAGCTGGCGCAGGGGCTTTACCACGCCCCCAAGCAGTCAAACTTTGGCCCCCTCCCCCCAGCCGACGATCAGGTTGTGAAGGGATTTCTGCGGGACAAGGAATTCCTGGTGTTTTCGCCTTCTTCTTACAACGCCGTGGGCCTAGGCACCACGCAGCTCTACAACCGGACATTGGTCTACAACCACAAACGCCACGGCGTCTTCCGCTTAGGAAATCGGCAGTTCGATTTCCGGGTGAAGCCCCGCTTTCCAAAGAAGCTGTCTCGCGAGTTTCTCTACGTAGACCTGCTCAACAACTTGGACGAACTGGCCGAAGATCGTGATGTGGTG
>CAITYM010000037.1 GCA_903896615.1 uncultured Burkholderiales bacterium | reverse complement strand
GGCTCCAGCGCAGCAGACTCGATCACAGCAGGTACAGGAGCCAGCACCATCGACGGGGGCGGAGGTAACGACACCATTGCGGGCAATAGCGGCGGCTCCACCACATTGAGCCTTGCCAACTCAACCTCCACAGAGCAGGTGACGATCACCAACAGTGGGACCAACTCGGGCACCACCACCAGCAGCTACGGCAATGACAGCTTTAGTCATATCCAAGCCCTTATCGGTCCTAACAACCAAGACATGACCGTTGTGGGTGGTCTCTCAAACGCTACCTTAACAGGGGGGACGGGCACTGGCGTCATCAATACCCTCAGCTTTGGGGGCACAAGTTCTAGTATCACTGCTAATTTAGTGAGTGGGCTAGTCTCGGGTGTGTTTGGGGCTGAGACGGTCTCCAATTTCAATCAGATATTAGGTTCTAGTGGAGATGACACCTTCACTGGAGGATTAAGCGGAGCAAACTTAAATGGAGAGACGGGAGTAAACACTTTAAGCTTTGTCTCAACGAACACAGCTGTTAATGTTAATCTTTCACTAGGAACTGCTAGTTCTACAGTTAGCGGAGGGTTTGGCTCTGAGACTGTATCAAATTTTCAAATTCTTGTAGGATCTAGTGTCGGAGGTGATTCACTAACTGGCGCTATTGGTGTTCATTCAATCATTGGATCAAGCGCTGGTAATGAAATTTTTGACGCAGGGGATGCCTCTGCAATTACCATATCCGGGGCAGGAAGTAATAATCTTTTGACGTTTGCCAATTCAACTGGTGCTGTTCAAGTGAACTTAAATTCAGGCACAGTCACCGGCGCTTATGGAAACGAGTCAATAAGTGGCATACAAAGTATTATGGGTAGTGGGCATGGGGACAGCATAACTGGATCGAACACTCTAGGCACTAGCATTAATGCTGGTACGGGAAATGGAGCTGTGACCATTACTGGAGGCAACGGCGCAGATACCATCACAGCGTCAGGCTTGACGGTCTTAGGCTCTAGTGTTAGCAGTATTACAGATGGTAATGGCAACGATTCAATAACCGCAGGCAATGGGATTTTTAATATTGGGTACGGTAGTGGAACCGATACCATAATGGCATCATCAATCACAGGTGGAGCCATTACTGGCTCATCTGGTAAGAGCGTCATTACAGTTGGTTCTGCGATGGTATCGGCTATGGAGAACTCTTCAACTAGCAATTATATTAATGCAGGTACAAATGGCTCAAATACATTAGCACTCGTAGGTATTTCATCTACAAGCACCACACCGTTCTCATTTGACACCGTCGCACCCGCCGTAAAAGGGATATCAACCATAGATGTGTCCACCGACGCATCAACGAGTGCTTACACAATAACGTCCGCAGATATAAATGCTATGACTAACTCAAGCACAGGCGGAACTCTGACCTTTCACACAGGCGGAAACGGTACAGTAACCATTAACTCGCTACCTGGGGAAAATGTACCATCCATTTCTATTATCTCGGGAAACATTCATGAGGTAATTACCAACAGCATTACACATGCGACTATTGCAACACTAATACTAACTTAAGTTTCATGAAATATACTAAAGATCATAATTTCTTGTTTTCTGCTTTAAGCATAAATCACATGCAATTAAAACCTTATATGCAGCGAATTTTTGAAATTGGTGTTGGTAGCATATTGATTAATTTATTCGGCCTTGCAACACCAATTTTTTCAATGCTTGTATACGACAAAGTCATTGGAAATAATATACCCCAAACACTTTATGCCCTTGGATTAGGAATGCTAATATTAATTTTCTTAGATTTTTTACTAAGAATAATGAGAGCATTTTATATTGAAAAAATTGCCTGCATTAAAGAAACAGAAATTGATGAAAAACTAATTAGTAGGCTTTTTACCAAAACATCGACGACACATACGTCTACAGGTGAGCTAGTAAGTAAGTATAGGGACTTAACA
This sequence comes from uncultured Burkholderiales bacterium, assembly GCA_903896615.1. GTDB lineage: Bacteria > Pseudomonadota > Gammaproteobacteria > Burkholderiales > Burkholderiaceae_C > Limnohabitans. Next base: position 20,112 of record CAITYM010000037.1, on the reverse strand, counting down.
TCGAACCGAGATTTAATGTCGTCTAGTTTCGTTTTAGCCATTACTGACTTGCCTTTTCTTATACTTTATTTATTTTGCCTGTCGCTTATTGGTGGTGCTTTAGTTTTTGTGCCATTGATTTTAGGGGGCCTATTAATCCTAATGAGTTTATGGTTCAAATACCCGATACTCCATTTTTCAGAAAAAAGCCGATTAAGTAATGCGAAAAAACTTGCTTTATTAGCAGAGGTAAGTTTGCAGTTGGATCAAATAAAGTTGAGTCGATGGAGAACAATGTTTCAAAAACGATGGCATCAATTATCTGAAGAAACTTCAATAAATCACAGTAATGAAAGATTTTGGAGTACAGTCAAATTTACGCTTATTGCAGATTCGTCATTGCTAATTTGGATGTCAACTATTTTTGTAGGTGCATTAATGGCTGATCAAAATAGTCTCAGTGCCGGATCTCTAACAGCTTGCTCATTACTGGCAAGTAGAGCGACAGCTTTGATTAGCAGCTTTAGCTTGCTATTAGAGCGTTTCAATATGTTCAAACGAGCAAGCTACGATTTTGATGAGTTAATTAAATCAGGTAACAAAGAAATTGATTCTAAAAAAACAATTTCTGTAACTGATTCAGACTTTTTAGCATTAAAGCAAAGTTGCCAAGGTACTTTCAATGTAATCAATCTTACTGTCACTTATCCGAAATCAACAAATGCAATATTACAAAATATTAATTTAAAAATTAATCCAGGCGAGCATTTAGGAATAGTTGGAAGGAACGGATCTGGCAAAAGTACATTGCTTAAGTGTTTGGCCTCTGTCATGTCAGGTAGTGAGGGTAAAGTTGTACTCGACAGTGCTGAGATTAATTCATATCCCGCTGAATGGTTGAGTCAATATATAGTCTATAAACCGCAAGATAGCATGTTGTATGAAGGAAGCCTGAACTTCAACCTTCGAGGAGACGGTTCTATTACTACAGATGAGGCGGTTAGGACTGCCTTATGGGTCTCTGGTGTAGATCAGATGATCGAGCGAGGCGAGATAACACTAAATACCATGATTGCTCCTAATGGAGCGAACCTCTCGGGTGGACAGCGTCAAGCTGTCTCAATAGCCCGAGCGCTCGCCACAGATCCTCGGATTCTAATTTTAGATGAGCCAACAGTTGGCCTTGATCAGGACTCGGAACAAATATTTATTAATCGGTTGTCTCAGTTTTGTGTAGGGCGGAGTTTAATTGTTTCAACCCATAGTTTGCCATTACTCAAACTAATGCAGCGGTTAGTTGTTTTACAAGATGGACACGTATTGGCGGATGGGCCAAGAGAGAAAATACTAGTTGTTCCCAGCTAAATTATTGGGACACCATAAAAAAATGAAATTTTTATTTATTCACCAAAACTTCCCTGCTCAATTCAAACACTCTGCTCGAGCCCTTGCCATTGATACGAATCACCAAGTCGTTGGTATGGCAATAAGTCAACATTCACAATCCGTTCCCGGTGTTCAACTGGTACGCCACAGTATGGAATTTACTCCAACTCAACCCCATCCTTATTTAATACAATATGAAAAGCAAATTCAAAACGGTCTATCCGTAGTAGCAGCAGCCTTAGAGTTACAAAAAAGCGGTTTTGTACCTGACGTCATCTGTGCGCACCCAGGATGGGGAGAAGCCCTATTTATAAAGGATGTCTTCCCTAAAGCAAGATTAGTTTGTTATCAAGAGTTTTACTACAGATTTGAAGGTAGTGATGTCAATTTCGATCCGGAATTTCCCAGAATGGGAATGGAAAACGCCCACCATCTTCGGGTCCGAAACAGTTCAACGCTGCAAAGCTTAGCATGTGCAGATGCAAATTATTCTCCGACCGAATGGCAAAGAAGCCAATATCCCAAATTATTCCGGGAAAAAATTGACTGTATACATGACGGAATTGATACTGATGTTTTTTCTCCAGATCCAAGGGCTTGGGTGAAAATAGGTGTTAACGCCCGACACTTTACAAAGCAAGATGAAGTCATTACATTTGTGAATAGAAATTTAGAACCATATCGGGGATTTCATAGCTTCATGAAAGCTCTGCCAGAAATACTACGGCGTAGACCCAAAGCACACGTCGTCATTATCGGCGGCGATGATGTTAGCTACGGCTCACCTAGAGATGACAGAGTAAGTTATAGACAACATTATTTTAATGAAATTGCATCAAATGTTGATTTAAATAGGATTATCTTTTGTGGCCGAATTCCTTATATGCATTATCTGAGCTTATTACAAATATCTTCTTGTCACGTATACCTAACCTATCCATTTGTATTATCTTGGTCAATGCTTGAAGCTATGAGTACTTGTGCTCCAATAGTTGGATCCAAAACAGGTCCTGTATTAGAAGTAATTGAGAATGAATTTAGTGGATTATTAACTGATTTTTTATCACCATTACAAATTGCTGATTCTGTTTGTGAACTTTTAAATAATAAAGAATTGGCTAAATTCATTGGTACAAATGCACGAAATGTAATTCAATCAAAATACGACCTAAAACAAATTTGTCTTCCGAAGCAAATTAAATTATTGACACAACTATAAAATTGAATGCGCTTAATTTACATAAAAGCGGGCGCACACTCTCCAACACTAATTTAATACCTAAGGAACTAATCACTTTATCATGTTTCTTTCGTTTACTATAAGGAACTTTGGAGCATGATTTTCGAGCTTACTATGAGAAATTGGACCATATGTGAAATAATTAAATGATCCCCAACTTGGGCTCAGGTTGCGTAAGCATTGCGTTGTAAAACCTTGATCAAAAGTGGCTATCTTGATGCTAGTTCTCCTGGGGATTCCAGTCGTGATGGAATAATTCCTCAATCAGCTTATCAGGGTGATTCGGGAATCTGCTGAGTAAATCAGTCATAAATTCAAGAGATTTTGTTCCATTTAAGGACTGTTGGTAAAACTCATTACTGTCGCGTTACACTTGCCCGCTATTCTGAGCCTATGAGTAAGAAATTTAAACGTTCAATTGTACTGGATTCAATTGCATGCTCAGCGTGATGATTACCGATCTCAATTGGGCCTTTGCTTAGGAATGCCTTAGGCTCAGATTGTTATTCATACTATAGTCCAGTGCCTTCGCTATTGTTGTTCCATACGTCACCCAGAGTCTGTGCATTTGCGTTCAAGCAAAGATGGAATCAATGCGAGCGCTCATCCCTAATTGGCTGAAATTCCTGCGCTCCTCAACCTAAATAAGTAGAGTAAGAGATACTTTTAAATGGCTTTCAGCTCAAGGGGAATTTACGCAACGCTTACCATCTTGCAGCTGCGCCACTCAGTGAAATTGATGTTCACACATTGACTGTACAGCCCGAAAACAAAGATTTCTGCTAAATAAGATTCAAATGCCGGCATATATTACCGACAATTAAAGACGCGCTTAAGTTTGAAGGGGCTCTATCTGGTCATAATTGAATTACTCATCAATCAACAGTTTTGAGTTGTTTATCTCTCAATAATTAAGCAATCTATCCAGAACAAAATATATGTTTAATGAATACCATAAGAAATTCAAAATTTGACATGAGCAAAAAAATTCTTAATCAATTGACTAATTACAGTGGATTTGCATCCCGAATTATGATGGCAGTTCTGCACGGCGTTAAAGTTGATTCTTCTCGAATACTACGCGAGCTCGGAGAGAATACATTTACAACACCTCCGATTATTGAAACTGCACTTTCGCTAGATCTAAATACAAAATTATTAAAAGGTAATGTTAGTCAGCTCCACCGTGCTCCACAAACTGAAGAAGTGCAAAATCGAAACGGCGAATTGTTGATTTTAGCTAAAGTTGAAACTAAATCTATAGAGTTTGATTTATCTGATATTGACATTGTCAATACAAATGAAAATAACCCTCAAAATGACTTACTCAATCTGAATTTCGCTATTGGAAAACAAAGAAATAAGGGGTTTCGAAGAGTAGATTTTAACAAAAATAATTTGGCTAAAAGATCAATCAAAATTGTCAAAAGATTTCTGTTAATTTACATGTTCGCTTTACTTATTGCTCCAATATCTCAAGCCCAGACAGTAAACTGGGCCAAAGAATATGTACAAGCTGGTCTTGGATATGCATCAAATAACCAATCAGAATCAGGTACTCAGAATTCGAACGGGACTTACGCAGTCCAGGGTGACACTTACAGTGCAGGGTTTAGCAGTGTCAGCGGTTTTGCAAGCCAGGTAGGTTTTGGTGAACTTGTGGCCATAAGTGATTACTTCTTAATTGGCTTTGGAGTTGATTATGTAGGGCTTGTCCATAACGCAACACATATCAGCGCGATTGATCATACCAGTGGAAACAGCCTGCAAACAAGCGCAAATGACAAGGGCAATATTGATTACTACTTTACCTTAGGGTACGCCTTAGACGAACTTAATCTGATTTATTTAAAGGCCGGAGGTGGACAAATTTATTTCAACCAAAGCATTGGAGCAATAAATAACACTTTGGGAGGATTAGGATACAGGCATAAAGTTGAGAAAGATTTATATGTCTACGCTGACGCGACAGAAAGAATATTTAAAAATGGGCCAGATGGAGACGCAGGTTCACTCAGTGGTAGTTCGAAAAGCTTAATATTCGGATTCGGTAAATTATTTTAAGAACATCGTATATCTTGTCTTAGAAGTAATAATTTATGCACAAAGAGGTTTCGTTCTCCAAACTTGAATATCAATTAATTAAATGAAACTGATAAGTAACAATTTTTCTAATAGGATACTGTTTGTATTGAAGTAATTTAACTAATCATCGCATAGATTCTAGAAAATTCGAAAAACCTTTTAAATTAAACAGGTCCTTTATTTTTGATGTGTTCAAATTTTCCACCAAATATACATAAATCATATGCGTCATTTACACATACTGCAAAAAAAATTATCTTTCATTTTCATCGTTTTTACGGTAACTGCTTTGATCAGTAATTACTCAATTGCTCAGGGTACCCCTGAAAACAAAGTATCTGGACTTAATTGGCCCGACCACGCCCCGGTGTGGGTAAATGGAACAAAGATCACATCTAATGAAGTTGATGAGCTCGTAAAAATCACAACATCAGTCAGTATGACTGCAGAAACGGAGGAGCTTCGAAAAAAGATTCTCGCAGACTTGATCATTAAAGAGGTTATCTTACAAGATGCGAAAAAAATTCACCTAACGAGCCACAGAGACAATGAGATAAAAATTCGATTAGCAGCTGCTGGAGTAATTGTTCAATTGTGGTATGAACAATATTTTGCTACTCACCCCATTTTAGAAAACACTATTATTGAGCTCTATAACCAAGAAGTAAACCGCATTACTCAGGACCCGATAAATGCTAATGAGTACAAGTTAGCTCAAATCATCTTGAATTCTGAATCAGAAGCCATTACCGTCATTGATAGGTTAAAGAATGGAGAATCTTTTGAATTGATTGCTAATGAAATTTCGTTAGATACACCAAGTGGTGTTCGGGGCGGTGATGTTGGCTGGTCAATACCTAGTCAATTGGACTCTAATTTAAAAGACTTAGTACTCAAAATGGATAAGCAACAACTTACGCATAAGCCTATTCAAATAGCGGATCATTGGGTTGTGATAAAGCTTTCAGATATAAGACCTTTTTCATATCCAAACTATGAAATCATAAAACCTCAACTTATTCAAGAACTAATAGAGCGAAACAAAAGTATAGCAGTAAATTCTTTGTTGAAGAGTGCAAGAATAAATCAATTTAAATAAAATCCCGTGACTTCTACAGGCTGCGAGAATGATATTACGGTTTCGTCGGCTCCAATGACAACCAAAAAAACTCAAAATAAGACTTGTGCGAATGCAGAAACTGGAAAAATTCTCTGACGAAAAGGAAGACTGAGCGCCCAGGTTCGTTCGTCTCTTTAACGATCTCTACCTTGTTAGTTCTTAAGTTAGACATATCCATATCCATAGTCATATTCCTAGTCGATAGTTTAAGGAATACCGGAGGGACTGTCTTTTAGGGGGCTAACTCACTAAGGCAGGTAGGCATATTAGACATTAATATTATTAAAAAATAATCGGCAACTGATGCCGCTAATAATTGAAGTTACTCTATCACCTTAAATCACTATTAATATAAAATCACTTCTACTAGCAAATCAATATTAATAAGTCATCAAGTTAAGCTTGAGAAAAATACACTTGTTAGAAATCTAGAGATTTATCTATATTCAAGGACTTATCTGAGCCAAGAAAAGCATGGACGAGCATTGAAAGTGAAAAGTAATTTAATCCACTGCATACTTAATATTCATTTTATATATGACGAGAAAGAACTTGTACCTCATTTTCAGAGCATTGATAGAGGATTTAACTGAATCCAGATTTGTCCTTGGTCTTGACCCAACAGCCATTCAATTACTTGAGAAAATTGCTATACAGAATATGCAAAGTAAACCATTCATGGTAACAGATGCTATGCAATTGGCAAATATTGCATCTCCTGCAACTATTCATAGAAAAATCTTAATTCTTAAGAATGCCAATTTGATAAAAGGAATTAATAATAAGAAAAATAAAAGAAATCAATATCTTGTTCCTAGTTCGTTGGCTAAAGCATATTTTCATAAACTAAGTATGTTGATGATTGATGCGCAGAAATTTGAAAAATAATTTTTTTGTTCATCAAAGTATCAAAAAAATCATCAAGCTAATATTTATTGAATTAGTTTGTTACTCATGATCCATTTTTTAGAAGTGAAATGTCTGATTGAAACAAAGCAAAGATTTTGATATTTAGCAATAAGCAATCCTTCTGATAAAAACAATTACAAGCAGAAGTTGCCGCTAATTGATTGCTATGAATCTACTTTTAGATACCCTATATTTTAAATTATACAAATTCCATTTCGGAACCGATATTTTTAAAAATGTTACCAAATTCAAAAAGTTAAGACGTATTTTTAACAAGGCAATCTCAGAGATATTCACAACGATCGATTAGGAATCAAGATGCGACGCAATTAACATTTATCGGTTCACCGATAAAAATTATTTGAAAAATTTTCTTTGGCCGATTTCAAAAATTTACTTTAATATCAAAAAACTGAATTTATAGTTTGTCAAATCTACAAAATTGCCGAAAAATTGCTGAATTTAACTTTCAAAAGTCAAATCGGAACTAATATCTATATGCCATCAATCAATAAAGTAATCTTAGTCGGTAACTGCGGCCAAAATGCTGAAATCAGATACACAGCAGATGGGCAACCAGTTACAAAGATATCTCTTGCAACCTCCTTTCGACGTAAGGATAAGTCTAGCGGTGAATACTCAGATGAAACTCAGTGGCACAGGATTACGTTTTATGACCGTTTGGCACAAGTTGCAGGCGAGTATATTAAAAAGGGTTCTCCGATTTACATCGAGGGGCGAATTAAATACGGTAAATTCATAGACAAAGCAGGTACTGAGAAAATTTCTGTCGATATTATTGCCTCTGACTTGCAACTCTTAGGGGGCCGTGTTGGAGGCTCCATACCAGCGACATACGATGGAGCGGGAGAGTGCTATGCTGCTCCGGCCCCAAAAGCCACTTCAGACAGCCCTACAGGCCGTGATGACATGGAACAGGATTCGAACTAATTCGTAAATTGTCCTTTCTTGTCAAGTTTTAGCTTCAAAGATTGATTTAATTTTAACTATGTATTTAAATGCAGTAACTATTTTTCTTCTGACTAAATTGTCAGGGTGATTGCGTATTCGCTGGAGATAGTGGCATAGAGTTACTTACCGAGTAGCTTTCACTAACGATCCGCGATAAATTACCCATGCACCCAGATCTGTAAGCTCAACGTCTCCATCCGACTTCAAGCACAAAAGCTCCAAGGCGACTAATCTTTTAAGTATGGATTTTGAAACATCACAACACCCACCATAACCTTGTAACTCATTTAAACGATTCAAGGCCTTTAAATCTAACGGGCTCAGACTCTTTAAAGGATTATTTATGTTGGGCTTATTCATAAGGTAAATCATTCATTCATAGTACTTTCAATATCATTCTGTGAATCCAGTAGTCTAAACTTATGCTGCCACCTCACAGCTTAATCATCCAAATTACTTTATTGACATACATATTACTAATGATGCCATCTTAAATATGCAATTGCCTATCGTTTAAAAACTATTTATCGGCATCATGTGCCGACAATAAATTCAGATTGACTAAAAAATTTATATCAAAATTCATCAAAATAAGGCTGTTTAATTTTGGTGAATGTGAAACTAGAAATTCATAGTAATAAATCAATTTATAGACAGTTTTCTTTTACCAAACATTCAATCACGCTATTGTTGGTACAAGTGTAATCGATGACGTTAGTGTAATCACAACTTTGTTGAAAGCCTGCCATTACTCTGGTATTGATTAAGGTGGTTCCTAAAGGAACCTTCTTGCGGTAGCTTTTTTAATTGGAAATTGCAATTTGTGCAAAATCACCAAATTCTCAAAAAAAGTTAGTAATGAAGTGTCAACTATTACTCTTTACAGGTGGTTGGAGCAAGCAATCTAATTCTTATATTGGTGGCGCAGACGTCAGTACCTTTGACTCTGAGTTCGCTTATCAGCAAACCATTCAGCGATTCAGGGAAATCAGCGACGGCAACCTGAATGATATTGAGGGGCGGCAAATCAACCTCGCAAATCTTCGGTACACCGGATACCTCATAGCTGACCTAAAACCATCGCTTCACAAACAGGTCTATGGCCGTTACTACAGTACAACAGATAACGAAGGATATTTTTTTAACCTTGCTCATGGGAATGGATACATAGAAATTATTTCCTACGACAAGCTGGTTAAAGATGCGGGGCGTCGGAATCGCATTTTGTTCGAAAAACCTGGTGTGCAAAAGCACTGAACTTCACCCCATGTAGTGCATGGATAATTTAAACAAAGACTATGAATATCGATGAATAAAAAGAGCCTTGCGTATGCCAAATATTGGCGTACCTGTTTAGCCGATGCCGATTTAGGTAAAGGCGCACTTGACTGGTCAGATCTTGAAAAGCTGATACTGCGACCTGGCAATGAACTTCAGCATGGAAGGGTCGATGAGGAACTTGCCCAGGATTTTTTCAAAAATGTTGCGCCAGATGTAGATGAAGTGGAGATCACCATCCGACCTTACATTTTCAATTCACGGGTAGAACACGGAAAAGCCAGGTCAAGCGAAATACCAGAGGTTGTAACAGCCATCGTTAGTCAAGCCGTGCTAGACCGTCAGGGAAGAATTTATCCAAATGAAAACACAGTCATCCCGCGTGACATTCTCGAGCCACTGGACAAGGGTTCATTTGCCATTGGAGTTGTCAAGGACCTGGACACATGGTTATCTAACCACGATGTTCCCAAGTTCGATAAACAGACCATTGGTGAACGCGACCTCGACGAGTGGCACCATGAACGTTGGCTCGCGTATTTGGACTATTGCAAAGCAATGTTCAAAGAAATTTCAGCTGGTTGGCCAGAAGGAACGGAGCCTTTCACGATGGATGAGCGTTGGGCCATAGTCAAGGACAGTGACGTGGTCGGTGCTAGCAAACATATTTTGAGGCTCTATGACAACATCAGGTCACAGGAGCCAATATCGCCACTGTTTGAACGATATGCATCTGAAACAATTACTGATCCGGAGCCGTGTCTTTTGTCAAACACTGGGTTTTCTCATCGACTGGGGCATTCTTCGGATACGCACCCATTGGCAGATGCACAGCGTGATTCTCTCACCCACCATCTCAAATCCACGCACGGTGAAATATTGGGTGTCAATGGTCCACCAGGGACCGGCAAGACTACCATGCTGCTATCAGTTGTTGCGTCGCACTGGGTTCGGGCAGCATTGGACGGTGGCGATCCTCCAGTAATTGCCGCAGCTTCAACCAACAATCAGGCTGTCACGAATATCATCGACGCGTTTACCAAGGATTTTTCGACAGGCACTGGACCGTTTGCTGGACGCTGGCTTCCCGATATTAAAAGTTTTGGTGCGTACTTCCCTTCCGCAAGCAAGGAAAAGCAGTCCACAGGGAAATACCAGACACGGGCATTCTTCAACACAGTTGAAGAGCAGAGCTATTACAACCGAGCCAAAGAAGCTTTCTTGGAAACCGCAAAGGTAGCATTTCCAGGTCTCATAGCGCCTTCGGTCAAAGAAATCGGAGCACAGATTCAAGAGCTTATTCTGCAGGCCGAAAGGAAACTAACCGCCATAGAAACAGCTTGGTACCCCTTGCAATCGGCAGGCTATGCATTGCAAGCGGAGCTTGGTGGATCGCCTTTTACAACTCTCTCAGCACGTCAAAGCGCAGTTGCTGAAAAAGAATGTGAATTGAGCACCCACAAAGCGCTGATGACCAAGTGGGGGGACTTCCTTGGAAAAGAGTCATGGATCTACATCCTGCTGTCTTGGTTGCCACCTGTCAATAGAAAACGTCTCTTGCTCGCAAAGAGCTTCTTGAGAGGAATATGGCCAGGTTCCTTTCCTGAGAAACGATGGACTAACGTTGATCAGTTCACTCATGAAATTCACAATGTTATTGACGAAATAAATGGGGGACTAATTGACCTTCATGCGGCGCTGCAACGTGGCTTGAAAGTGATGAAGGCCCACCGTGAGGCCATCACCCGATGGGCGAATGCCACCGACTGTCTGGGAATGGAGACTCCACCCGAATCAAGAACATTGGCTGGATGCGACAAATTAGCAGACACCGCTATTCGGTTTCCCGCCTTCCTTTATGCAACCCATTACTGGGAGGCACGCTGGCTCATGGAAATGGAAGGGACGCTCAAGTCGTTGGCAGAAGAAAGAGGCAAGAAAGGCGCTGCGACACTAAAAAAACGCTGGCGCCGAAGAATGATGCTAACCCCTTGCGTGGTGTCTACTTTCTTTATGTTGCCCAAAGAGTTTGCGGTAAGTCGGTATGAACGCGGGGATTTTGTACCAGACTATCTATATGACTATATTGACCTTTTGATTGTTGATGAGGCAGGCCAAGTCTTGCCTGAAGTCGCAGGTGCGTCATTTTCACTGGCGAAACGCTCACTCGTCATTGGTGACACGCTTCAAATTGAACCTATTTGGAACATGACTCCGCAAGTGGATATCGGGAATATGATTAAAGCGGAGGTGATGGGAACTGCGAACGTTCAGGCCAACTACAACCGCATTGCAGAGCTTGGCAAATCCGCAGCTTCAGGTAGCGTGATGGAAATCGCTCAGCGAGCGACTCGCTACCACTATGACACCGAGCTGGCAAGAGGAATGTACCTCTATGAGCACCGCCGCTGTTATGACGAAATCGTGGGGTACTGCAATGCCCTTTGCTACCATAACAAACTGATCCCCAAACGGGGACCACATGGCGCTGTACCAGGATTGCCGGCAATGGGCTACCTGCATATAGACGGCAAATGTGAACGACGCGGAGGCAGTCGGGCTAACCAGATTGAGGCGACAACTATCGCTGAGTGGATTATTCAGCACCGTGATGGGCTGCAAGGCCAATATGGCAAACCAATACACGAGATCATTGGCGTGGTAACTCCATTTGGTGGCCAGGTTGGCGCCATAACTGAGGAATGCACCAAGCGTGGAATCCGTGTCGGTAAAGAGGACGGTGAGATGACGGTTGGCACTGTTCATTCTTTGCAAGGAGCAGAGCGTCTGTTGGTGATTTTTTCGCCAACCTATTCACAGGATGCAGATGGTGGATTCATGGATCGTAGCCGAAGCATACTGAATGTCGCTGTCTCGCGGGCAAAGGACAGTTTCCTGGTATTTGGGGACATGTCCATTTTCAATCCTTCCGATAGAGGCTCCCCACGTGGATTATTGGCTTCGCTCCTCTTTGCGCAGAAAACAAATGCTTTAACGTTTACAGGGGAGAAGGGACCAGCCTAGAAGGACAACATCAAACGGATCCTAGTTATGAAGCTCAATTTGTGGGCGGTGGTTTTCTGAACTAACGTTCGTGTAAATTCCTTTCCTATATATTTTTTTTATATGTTTTCTAATTATTTGAAATTATTAAAGTAATAAGTGATACGAATACAAATCATGCAATTATTTTATGAACGCTTCTAAAAAACACGCTACATTAACTCGTATGTTTCATGTGGCTGGAGTTCTTTCCAGGGTAGCTTGCGTAAATTTTCTTTTTCATACTTCATTATTTCCAGCACTGGGGCAATTTGCTGATAGACACAATCCATATGCGTCGAATCTATACGGAATGGTTGCTTGGGCTCCTCATCTATCTACTATCTTGTGCCTAAGGTGTTTTGAAATTATTTTTTTGTGCAATTACAGAATTCAGAGTCTGCGAGCTTGGCACTAACGGACTAGGATTAAGTGCGCTCAAAAATGTGTTCCAGAAATCAAATCTACCAACACCAGTTGTTAGCATCCAATTTCCATTTTCTTTGTGAAAATGAATTTGATATAACCAAAATAAGAGACAAAAGAATTGTCCCTCGGGTTCTTAGTGGCGTAATTGGTTTTTAGATCAGTTATGCTTTCTACTTGCAACGTTATGCATACTTTAAAAGCAATATTTTTTTTATAAGCCATCAACATAAATCGGTAGCTTTTGCCGCTAATTCTTTGGTTGCGTGTACTTGGGCTTCAATTTAAATTAACTAGACATGACTTTGCATGTCAAACTATTTGTGCTTAAATATGAGCTCTGCTTTTATAGGAGAAAACAAATGTCTAATCGATTCGGTCAATACGCATATATTGATTTGCCACTCACAGCCACTGAGACTCAGCGGGTCCTGCGCAACACCTACTGGCTCCTAGCCCTGAGCATGATTCCAACCGTCTTGGGGGCTTGGATAGGCATAGCAACTGGGATCACCTACGCTCTATCCAGCAGCTTGGGAACGTTCCTCTTTTTAATAGGAGGCATTGGCGGTGTCTACGCTATAGAGAAGTCCAAGGATTCCATCGCTGGAGTCTACGTACTCCTAGGATTTACATTCTACATGGGTCTTATGCTCTCACGCATAATCGCAATGGTTCTCGGCTTCCAAAACGGTGCTGAACTCGTCATGATCGCCTTTGGGGGAACTGCTGGGGTCTTCTTCCTGATGGCCGCTTTATCGAGTGTGATCAAACAAGATCTCTCGGGTATGGGTAAATGGCTCATGGTGGGAGCAATCGTACTCATGTTTGGTAGCTTGATCAATTTATTTGTTGCCTCAACCGCTGGCGTACTCGTGCTATCCGTGCTGTCGATAGGAATCTTTAGCATATTCATGCTCTTTGACCTGAATCAAATCATCGAGGGTGGAGAAACCAACTACGTCTCGGCGACATTGAGGATCTATCTGGACATCATCAATGTGTTCCAAAGTCTACTTGAGCTATTGGGTATCCTAGACGGAGAGAGTGACTAAAAGAGTATCTACCGAGCTCGCAAGACCGATGCACAACCAGTCACTGTCAATCAGCGGCCAAAACATTGCGGTATTGGGGAAAAGGTGAACGAACCGCATCGAGAGCAGCGCAGAGCATTTAATTCAACCAAATGGTGACTTTGCTGGTAGGTATGAACAACAAGGAGAATTCGATGATAGTTAAGCACATATTCAGGAAGTGGGGAGCGAGAGCAAGGGAAAGTGAAATCGTTGGCTCAGTCTGGGAATTTCTGCGCAAATTATGATTGCGATTCATAAAAATGCTAGCTGTGTAGGACGATCATATCCTATTTGTTTTAAGTGATACGTTAGGTTAATCGAGATTGGTTCTGTGTGTATAAGTTGACCGTAAAGATTTTGGTAAAAAAATTACTTGTTCTCTAGTACTTGGGATACGACGGGCGCCATGAGCTGAGCCCACAACTCACAACCTTTGACGGTCATATGACCGGGACCGCCACGCATGTCATATTGTCGGTTTTCCCTGTCAACTGGTACATTCAAAGTCCAAGGGCCGTAATAAGTAGCTCCATACTTTTCTGCAAGGGCAGCAGCGTTCTCCTTATTTTGAATGACTCCATTCGATACATAAATTGTCTTCATGTTGATACTCTTTAAAAACAAGAGGATCTTCTCTGCATCAGCAAGATTTTCATCCTTATTGGGTTCATTTGGACCTGGCTCAAATATTACTAATTTGATGTTGGGTATGTTCTCCAAAGTTTGCTTTAACCGGTTGAGCATCCATTTCGGTTTATCACCGTCAACGCCGCCATTGATAAACTCATGCTGCGGGAGTAGTTCTCCAAGTTTTTTTGTGTAGGCCTGTGCCGCATTTTTGCAATTTGTATTGCTTGTGCCTAAAGCGTAGACTATCTCTGAGTTCGCACTGCTCAGTAGAGAAGAAAAAACAAATACAATTAATCCAGCTCTCATAAGTTGCTCCCAAGTCATTCGTGAATAAATATTATTTTTTGATATCTTGCTTAAAAATGTGGTCACGATTGAGTAGTAAAGCTCAAAATTTAGAGGCATCTTTTTTCTTTTTAGCTTGCTCTTCGGCAGCTGATTGTTCATTAAACCGCTTCATTAAATCATCGCGAATGTATCGAACTTCCATAGTAAAACTCATATGCGGGGCATCAATTTCAATAATTGAATCCTTACTTTTTAACTTCGCATATTGATCACCGACAAAGGGGCGTTGCTGACTAACGACTTTATATTTAGCAGACACAGCCTCTAAAACTGAATCGAAACTATCTTTATTCATAGTCAAAATAACAGCCGTCAATTTTTTTTGATCATCAAAAATGTACATGACATCTTTTAATCCACGAACTTCATAAGCACTTCCATCCGTGTGAAACTGAGGACCATTAGTCCATTTATTGTTTTCTTGTTCTTTAATTATTGTTTGCTTTGCGACCGTCGTTTTAACTTGATCAACCGTTGAAACGCCAATCTCAAAACCGAGAACTTGAGTCCCAGCAATAGCAAATTCACACACAAGTAAGGCTAAAGTAAAAAAGACACTTCGAACAAATTTATCCATTGGCTTACTTTCAAAGTACATTTAAGTTTAGATAACTATTAATTAGACTTAATCGTTTCATTTCAACGAAATGAAATAGAAACATCGCAGTTTATGGGGAGGGGAGGTAAAGCGCAGACTACAAAGCTACCCCTTGACTTTCTTTTGCAATCTTGGATGATGGTACGCAAAACAAAAATGTAAACGATCTATTTGTTTTCTAAACACTAGGAAACACATCAGCCGGCAGTTTCTGCCGATAACTACTAATCGAAGAAAATAAATCTTCAACTATGAATAATAATGGATGCAATTTTACCGATCTCAAGGGCTCTTCCCCCCCCAACCTAATTTGAACATTCATTACTTGTGGCACTCGCTTAGATTTGCATCGAATTTAAATGCGACTGTTTTTTGCGCATATTGTGTCAATTTCATACGCTTATAAACAGCTATATTTATAAATTAAATAAAATTCATTGCTTGAGAGATATTTTTAAAAGCATTACCAGATTCAATGTGCATGATATGAAACATCGCTCCATATTACACAACTTTCCGCATCTGATACGACAAATATTACTCCATACCCATCGCTCTTATTGTTCTGTGATAAATTGAATAAAATTAAGTCGCAGTCGCACAAATCAAATTAAACCAATGTGCTGAGTCAATCCACTTGTCTGGCTGTGTCTTCAGCATGAGCCTCTTCAAGGGTACTATATATCCCGATTTTGACTAAGCGAGCAGCAATAGCACCCTTTGTTCGCCCAAAAGTATCGGCCATGACTTTAAGACGTGGCTTCGCGCCTGATAACCAAGAAGTCCTAAGCACTTGATCATCTACCTCGCGCCAGCGCATCCCAATATTAATGGGGTTGACTTCGCCTTCTGTTAGTGCTTGATTCTGACGTGCGCGGCTTAACTGATGCTTTAAGCGGCGTAGCGCGGCGAGATAGACAACTCGCTTCTTGTCAAGACCTGGTTCACGTGGCGTGTCTAAAGTCTCCCCTGTCCGTGGATCAATCCCGCGGCAAATAGCTTCTAGCAATTCAAGCTCTAGCATCATCTATCCCTTCTTTTGCAATCCTGGTTGATGGAAAGTAAAAAAATATAAACGATCTATTTGTCCTTTGAACCCTAGGAAACAAATCCGTCGGCAGTTTCTGCCGATAAATACTCTTCGATTCGAATAAATTTCCAACTATAAATCATAACGAGTCCATTTTTTCCAGTCCCCAGCGCTCTTCCCCATCTCTTTATTTTGAGCATTGTTTAATTGTGCCATTCGCTTGGGTTTGTGTCGTATTTCGATACATCTGTTTTTGCGCCTATCGTGACAATTCCATAATTCTATAAATAGCTATATTTATAAGAAATTATATAAATTTAATTGCTTGACAGATATTTTTAAAAACGTTACCAAATTCAGTAACCGTCCGGTATAGTCATCTATCTTTGAATGTATCAAAGGTTATTCTTTCACGCATAGGAGGTTGTGAAGACATGAGTACTTTAATACATAAGGAAGGGGGACTGCGACTGCATAAGAACCACGGCATTGAATTTAGAGCTAAAGTCATTGAACTTCCTTCCCAACCTGGAATAACGGTATCCTCAGTAGTCAGACAATATAATTTAAGTGTTAATGTGGTTTACAGATGGCTTAGAGACTGAGAGCGATCCAACGCTACGACAGCACCACCCCCTGTTGCTGTTTGCAATCCAGGTACAAGCGACTTTAACAAG
Organism: uncultured Burkholderiales bacterium; assembly: GCA_903896615.1. Lineage (GTDB taxonomy): Bacteria > Pseudomonadota > Gammaproteobacteria > Burkholderiales > Burkholderiaceae_C > Limnohabitans. The sequence goes on along the minus strand of CAITYM010000037.1, from coordinate 3,316 downwards.
GATTCACAGAGCGTTACTGCGTCAACGCTTACTTGAATCGCCAAAATTAAAACCACCGGTACGATTACTTTGCTCATAATGAACCTGTACCGTTTGAGCCTTAACGAGGCGTTATATTCAAAACCATCGGAGTTGCAGGTCTTAAAGTCACACCAAGGTTAGTTTTTGGCCAAGTTGCATCGTCGGGCCATGACAGTCGATATCGTTGCACCATCATTGCTGCAATCAAACCCATCTCAAGCAACGCGAAATGTTGTCCAATGCAAACTCTTGGACCAACACCAAACGGCATCCATGCACCCCGAGGTATCTCAATTGAGTAAATGAATCGTTCGGGCCTGAACTCATCTGGAGCATCAAACCATCGGATATCACGCTGAATTACAAAGGGCGTGATTGCAATCAAACTGCCTTTAGGGATCGTCCAAGGACCTGCTTTAATGTTTTGACATGCGCGTCGATTGAACAATAGAGCTGCGGGTGGATAAAGACGAAGTGCCTCTTTGAGACTTGCTTGCAACCATGGCAATTGGGCAAGTGTTTCCGGTGTGGGGTCCTGTCCTTGCAAAACCTTAGTGACTTCATCATGAATTCGAGCCGCAACATCAGGGTGCCGAGCAATCAGGCCACACCACCATGTCAAAGCTGTTGCGCTTGTTTCATGACCTGCTTGAAACGTGACCATGATTTGGTCATGTAATTCTTGATCGCTCAAACCTTGGTTCGGATGATTGGGATCACGGGTAAGCTGCAACATTGTCAGCAAGCCCTGTTCACTCGCCTGATCAGGTTCTGGCGCTGCGTGTATGTGATGATCAATCAGCTGGTTGAGTTTTTTAATTGCTCTTCGCGCGTTCAATACCGCAGGTACCGGCGTCCACATTGGCCAAGGGAGTGGTTTGAACAATTGGCTTACGGCAAATTGACTCAATGTTTGAATTGAGTTCGCTACAGATCGTGAGTCTTGAACCTGTTGATTCCCAAACAACACACCCATAATCACATCCAAAGTGATGCCCGTCATGAGAGCCTCTATGTCGACCTTGGGATCATTTTTGGGCTTAACTAGCTTAGAGAATGCTGTGCGTGCAGCGTCAGTCATCAACTTGGCATAGCCTGCGACGCGTTTGGGTGCAAAGCCTGGCTGCAACATTCGTCGCTGACGCTCCCATTGAGCACCTTCAGTAACCAACACGCTTTGACCCATTGAATGACTAAATACCTCAGTCGCACGTTCCCAACGGATCAGCGCCGCTGATTGGGTTACCAAAATCTCACGCACCCAATCGGGGTTGAACACATGAAAAATGTGTTCGTTCAGAATCTGAAGATGGGCAATATCTATATATTGAAACTGCAATTGTTGGACATAGCCTAAGTAATCCGGACGCATAGCCGCCAGATGACTCAGACCCCACCAATGCGCTGGAGGGCTAGGGGGCAAGATAGGTACGCTCAGCTTTAGCATTGGCCATCGCCTCATAATTTACGCGATAAGGGTAAGTGTACACTTCAAAATACTAATATAGTGAAACTTAATTGGATGCCATCAAAAGAGTCTGTTAGCCAAAATCGGCTGACACGCGACTAATTAGCCACTCCAACCTATGATTGACCTCTTAGAAGATCCGGCAGTTGTTGGAATCGCGATCCAATTGCGAATTTTGCAACACCGATCTCGCCCCGGACAGTTTAATGGCAAGGATCTGCTCCTTTAAATGAACTTTCTGTGTTGACTGTTCTGATCGCTTGCTCAATGGGATTGCACTAACTGCAAAGGTGAGTTGATGCCCCAGCCACGCAGGGCAAATGACAATCTCAAAGCCACACCTGCATGAACTCAGCGTGCAGTTAACTCGGCTGGCTGCTCGTCAAACTTGAAAGACTAAAAATGAAATTTATGATCACCGTTTTCTCTTTAATTGCTTTGATTCTTGTGCTTGCCATTGTTTTTGGTGGTCCAACGTCACCGCCAGAGTTGCCAAGTATCAGTAAGCCTTTTCAATCCGTAGATTTCTCTGACTTACCTGAACTGAAAACCTACCCTGCAAAAGATGGTGTCAAGCTTGCGTACCGCCATTACGAACCAGTAGATGTGCCGCCTAAAGGGAGCGTGGTTCTGATTCACGGCTCTTCGGCCAGCAGTAGCAGCATGCATGTACTCGCTAAGGCGTTTGCTAAAAGCGGTTTCTCAGCATATGCGTTAGATGTTCGAGGGCATGGTGCTTCACCCCCAAAAGGAACCATCAAATACATTGGTCAACTAGAGGACGATTTAGAGGCTTTCACTCAAGCTGTTTCATTAGAAAAACCAAGCACCCTCGTTGGATTTTCTTCGGGTGGTGGATTCGCACTGCGCTTTGCTGCAAGCGACCATCAAGCACTGTTTCAGAGCTACCTATTTATGTCGCCGTTCATTCACCAAAACGCGCCAAATGCGCGGCCAGCTGATGATTGGGTGAATATAGGTGTACCTAGGATTGTGGCCATCTCTATCCTAAACAGTGCCGGCGTAACAGCCTTCAATGATTTACCTGTAACAAGTTTTGCACTGGATCCAGCAGCGGTAAAGAAGGGTCTCACGCCAGAGTACTCGTACGCACTTGCGACCAACTTTAGGATGCCCATGGATTACAAGGCGTCCATTCGAAACATAAATCAATCATGTGCAGTACTGGCAGGTATAAATGATGAATTGTTTCAGACAGACAAACTTGAAGAAATCTTCCGTGATGAAGGAAAAGATTGGCCTGTAACTTTGCTGCCAGGGATTGGGCACATCTCGCTTACTCTCAACACGAATGCTGTTAGTGCCGCCGTTGAAAAAGTCAACCAACTGCAAGCCAGATGATTCATTGTTTATATAAAAAAAATAGAAATAAATGATTGATGAAATTTTTGCATAAGGCTTTGCAACCCAATGGATCAAAGCTTGGAATGAGTATGATTTAGATGAGATCTTGTCACACTATGACGAAGATTTTGAAATGTCATCACCTGTGATTGTTCAACTTCAGGCAAATCCAACTGGAATCCTGCGAGGTAAGTCAGCGGTAAAAGCCTATTGGGGCAGATCGTTGCAACTGATACCCGATTTGCAGTTTGAATTGATTTCAAAATTGATCGGCATTCAAATCGTAACGATTTACTTCAAAGGGGGTCATGGGCGCATGTCTGCGCGGAAATAAGCTTGTCGTTATACCCAAGTGCCCAAGCCTTTTGAATAAGGTCTTTCTGCTTTAGAGTTAATGGCTTGACTTGGGGAGCTCTGGACATGGGCAATTTTGAAAATATTATTAATCTATGCCAATTGTAT